>WUAK01000001.1 GCA_009827205.1 Phycisphaeraceae bacterium
GGAAGAGTTCGCCGTCTTCGCCGTAGAAGAGGCCTGTGCCGTCGGGTGCGGTGACCTGAGACGAGAAGGCGTATGAGAACGAGTCGACGCCCTGCGTGAACGGGTCGTCTGTGATCTGCGGCCCGGTGATGGTGGTGAAGCCGCCGCCTCCGTCGAAGTCGGACTGGTTGACGATGCGGAGCGTGCTGCCGACCTGAGAGAGAGCGCTGTTGATGTACCAGTTGCTCATCAGGAAGTTGTTGACCTCACCCAAGAAGATGATGTTGCCGCCTGACTGGACAAACTCTCGCATCGCGGCGGATTCATCTGCTGTGAAGAAGAAGGAGGGTAATCCCACCACGAGCAGGTCCACGCCGTCGAGTGTCTGGGTATCGACATCGTTCCGAAAGACCGCTGAGTCGACGCCCTGACCGGTGTAATAGTCGGAGAGCCCCTGGAATATGCTGGAGAAGATCGTGTTGCCCTGATCGTCATGGATGCGAGCGACCGACCCGCCGCCCAGCAGGTTCATGAAGAACGCCCTGTTGCCCTCGTCGATTGGGGTGTCTCTCACACCTGACACAGGTTGCAAGAGGTTGAAATCCCCGGACAGAAACACGGTCCCTTGCGCACTCGCGGGGGCACAAATGAGTAATCCAGCAACGCAACAGATCGGGGCTACACATCTCATAACCGGATTATACGAGTGAAAAGAGAATTGCACAGCTATCTCTTCTCGATAGCTCTACGGGCACCCCGCGTTGTAGTTTGCGATCCACGCTGTGAAGTCTGCGGGTGTGCAGGCGTTGTCGCCGTTCTGGTCGCACTCGGGGAGGTTGTTGTTGAAGGCGTTGATCCAGGCGGTGAAGTCCGCCGGGGTGAGCATGCCGTCGTTGTTGACGTCTGCGACGCAGACGGTTCCCATCTCGAGTCGCACGCGGTCTGGGAGGTAGAGAACGTTGTAGGCGGCTCCCCCGATGAGCTGCACGTTCGCGAATGTGCCCGTAACGCCTGTGTCTGTCGTGATGATGTCGATGAACTGACCGTCGGCGAGTCCGCCGAAGCCGTCGATGTTCTCGATGCGGAGTGTGCCGCCCGCGTTGAAGGCTCCGCCGTCGATGAGGTCGTACTCGCCCGGTGCAGTGCCCGCGATCTGGATGTGTACGCTGCCCGAGGCTGCGTTTGCGAGTGTCCGGTTGCTCGAGACGAAGATGGTCTGTGTCTCGTCGCCGGTGACGTCTGGGTGTCCGGGGCTGATGATGCCCTGGTTGGTAAGGTCGATGTTGAGCAGCCCGTTGCCGCTGATGGTGTGGTTGGTGCCGTTGGTTCGATTGGTGCTCGCACCCGAGACGATCATCTGTGCTCTGAATGAGAGCCCGACGGCGTTGAGGACGATCTCGCCGTTGCCATCGATGGTGTTGCTTGTCGAGGCCATGTTCATTGAAGCGGCGAAGGAGTCACCGTTTGGGTTGATGGAGACTGTGCCGTTGTTGATGAACGTGTTCTCGACGTTGAGTGTTTGGGTTGCCAGCACGTGTGCATCGCCGAGCAGCGTGACGCCGTCGATTGTTGCCGAGCCCGTGAAGACGCCCCCGCCGAAGCCCTCGATGGTGCCCCCGACGATGGTGCCGCCGTTGGATTCTATGTTGCCCGCGTTCCCTCGGAGGACGCCCGAGGGCGACTGGGCGATGGTGATGTTGTTGATCTCGAGCACGCCTCCGCTGGTCGCGGACATGACGTTGTTGTTGGTCTTGTCGTTGAACGAGAGGGCGATCCGGCCACCGGCAGCATCGATGAGCCCGTTGTTGATGACGAAGATTCGGATCTGCCCGGTTCCCGCGATGGTATGACCTGGTCCGTGGTTGAGGATGTTGGTTTGCACACTCGGCAGAAGCAACGCGCCGCTGGTCGTAGCAGCGGCGTTGAGCACGATCGTTCCGCCGCCGGTGAGCGAGCTTGCCGGCGATTCGAACACGATCGATGAAGCCGAGGGTTGCGAATCGATGTTGACGACGACGTTTGCGTCGTTGATGAAGTCGCCGTCGATGCGCAGATCAAGACCCGGGTGGATGGCGACGGATGCGTCCGGGTTGGTGATGGTGAGGTTGCCTGAGGATGCAACGCTGCCCTGGACCTGGATCGCGTAGGTGCCTGGCAGGCTGACGGTCACAGGGTCGCTGATGGTCGGGATTCCGACGGGGTTCCAGTTGCCCGGCGTGCTCCACTGCCCGCCGACGAGGCTGTTCCACTCGAGCTGCGCCTGCGCTGCGCTGGCAGTGGAAAGCAGGAAGCCCAGAACGATCACATTCTTGCCCGTAAGTTGCATGGCGCACATCCCTCTCTCTGCGTACAAAGTGCTCGAGCGAGACGCACAACTGGCCACGGTTCGCTCAGTTCGTAAGGTACAAGATCAGAATGCGCAAACAGAACAGAAATCGACATCGAGGGCTACAAATTGCACTCAACGTGTGATAATGCCCCAGAATGAAGACTCACCGCGTCCTTGCTGCGAGGAAAATGCAACAAGAGCGGCCGGCCAAGCCCTACGGGCACCCCGCGTTGTAGTTTGCGATCCACGCGGTGAAGTCGGCGGGTGTGCAGGCGTTGTCGCCGTTCTGGTCGCACTCGGGGAGGTTGTTGTTGAAGGCGTTGATCCAGGCGGTGAAGTCTGCCGGGGTGAGCATGCCGTCGTTGTTGACGTCGGGGAGGCAGTCGGTTGGTGTTGTGCCCTGGAACTCGGCAGCGCCGATGTCGACGACGATGCTGGTGCCGTCGGGGATTCCTGTGTCGGGTGTGCCCGTGTCGTCACGGAAGCGTGGCTGGTTGTAGATGTCGAGGTTGACCAATGGTCCGACGTAAAGGCTGTTGCCGGCGTCGATTGCTGGTGAACCTGGCTGGAGTCTGACGTTGTCGTCGGTGTTGCCGTAGACGTTGTCGGGCCCGTCTGCGTCGACGAAGTCCGGGTTTGCCGAGGAGCTGTTTGTGTCGACGACGAGGTTCCCGCCTCCGATGCCCAGGTGCTCGATGATGCACCGGTCAGCGGTGACGACGACCCCGAATGGGACGAAGACCTGCGTGCGTTCCTCGGGGAAGTTTGTGGTGGTGAAGTTGTCGTAGATGATCGTGTTTCGCAGGCCCAGCGGGCTTTGCTGCGCGTTGATCGCCCCGGATGTCGGTGCTCCCGAGGAGTTGCCGACGATCGTGGAACCCGTGATGATGAGATTCTCCTCGCCGAGCTTGGAGATGGCTCCGCCCTGGCCCGCCCCGCTGTTTCCGATCAGCAGCGAGCTCTGGATATTGACCGAGTCCGTCGATACATCCATGTCCGTCACGACTGCACCGGCGCTCTGGGTCAGACTTGTGGATGAGTTGGAGCGCATGACTGTGTCGCGGATTTCATGGTCGCCCCGTCCGAGATAGAGGATGCCGCCTGTTTGGCGTGCTTCGTTGAGGAGGAACTCGCAGTCGTCAAACTCAGAGAAAGAGGTTGGGCCCGAGAGCGAGACGAGCACGCAAGCCAGGCGCTGACTCGTCGTGTTCCTTGAGAACTGTGTGTCCACGACCGAGTGGATGTTGTCGCCGAGCAGTTCGAGCGCCATCGATTGGTTGTCCACGTACACGCAGTCATCGACGACCAGCGGCACGCTTGAACTTACAGCCGACAAACCGAGGTTGTCCTGGATTCTGCAGTCTTCTAGCCTGGCAAAGTTCGAACCCGAACCACCGAGAAAGAGCGCTGTGCCGCCAAGATCAGCCGAGCACAGCTCGATGGTGACGTTTCGGATCGTCGGCGTGGCATCCGACCCGAAGATCCCGGCGCCGCGCCTCTGGGCGGTCAAGGTCCCGTCGGCGAGGCCCTTGGTCACGACAAAGCCGTCGAGGATCGTCCCGATGTCGGCACCGGTTTCGATCGTGACAACGGTGTACAGGTTCCCGGCGCCGTTGAGTTCGGTGATGTTGGAATCGGGGTCTCGCTGTGATCGGAGTCGCTCGTCCCCGATGAATCCGCCGTAAACCTCGACACCGTCCTTGATCAGGAAGGTCGCGTCACGACCGGCGGGTGTGTCGGGAATATATGAGCCTCTTGCAACCCAGATTTCGTCTGTCGCGGTCGCGGCTGCCAGCGCATCCGTGAGCGAGTCGAACGCATCGTTCCAGCTCGACCCGTTGCCGGGGCTGGCAACGTTCAGATTAACGTGCAGCACATCCGCCGAGGCGGTGCCAGAAACAAGACCCAAAGCGATGAACTGCGTGAATGTGCGAAGCATGCGATCTATCCCCCTGCTGTTGTGATGCGCCACACTACCAGAGGAAGCCGGCAGATCAAAGCGGTTCGGTCCGACTATTGGGCATTCCCGAAGCCAATCTCCGTTTCCAGATCAGCACCCGAGGTTGTAGTACGCGGTGCCGGGTGACACACCCGGGTACGCCGAGGGGTCGACGTTCGCCAGCACGCCCGACGCCTCGAGCGTGAACGGCACCACCTGCGCCCGCGCCTCGCAGGCGACCGAACCCAGCGAGCACACAACAACAGCAATCAGAACAGCAAACACACGCGGCATGGCTTGAACCCCCAGAGTTGAGATGTGTTCAGGGTACTTGGGTTGGGGGTGAACGGAAGGGGTTGGGGAAGGCAAGTTGCAAGGGGGCCAGGGGTGTATATGAAGAGTTGACCCCCTTGCGACAAGTGCACGCGTCAACGCAGCAGGTCCGGAGGCCAGTCTTTGCTGTGCGGGTCGATGCTTCTTGATTTCGTCGGACCGATATCGATCGTTCTGAAGTAAACACCTTTCCACTTTTCCTGTCGCGCGATCTCGATCACGCGTCGGGTCACGTACAACCCCACCTGCCCGAACGGTCGGAAGTTGAAGAAATCTGACTGATCCCAGTCGAAGCTCGCATCGTCGAGCACCATCTGGTCGGGCTCGCGATAGCCGTTGGTGAACTTGTGACACTCGGGGCAGAACTCCGAGCCGCCCAGCCCGCTGGCTTCGATATCGAGCCGGCCCCAGTGCTCCTGGGCGCTCGCGAGCGCGTAGAGCTTTGGGAGCCTGAGCTTCAGATGCCACGGCACACGATTGAGCATTGCGGGATAGGCGACCCATCCGCGCACGCCGTGTTTCTTGAGCCCTTTGATAACACGAGGCGTGACGCAGATGCACCCCCCCCAGCCGAACCCTATGAAGTCATTGATGCGCCATCCACACGTGTGCGTGAAGACGGCGTTCTTGCCGTAGACCTCGTACGTGCGATCGCATGTGCTGCACTGATACTGACAGGCGGGGAATAGGTAGGTATCACCGTAGACAAGCGGGTCGAACCGCGAGCCGCACTCGGCAGATATACGAAAGAGTGTGTGCATGTTGGGAGGGTATGGGATTTTGGGGTTGAGAGAATGGGAAGTCGCAAGGGGGTCAGGTGTGTGCGTGCACACCTGACCCCCTTGCGAATGTTCACAACCCGAGCGACCAGCACCATGTGCCCTCGCCGTCGTTGCCTTGGGATTGACGATCGCTTCTCACCCCAAGCTTCCGCTTCGCACGCTTGAGCGTGATCTTGCTTATCCCAACCTCCCCCGCCATCCGATTGATGTCCTTCGCACCCATCGCCCCATCCTTCAGCGTCTCCTTCAGCCACGCGATGGCTTCGTCCAGCTCGCCCGGCTGGTCGGATTCGCCCGTCGGTTCCAGGTCTTCGAGCGTCACCGGGTTCGGATCGATCTCGTACTCGACCGTCGGTCCGAGCGCATCCTCGCGCTGCACGATCTTGTAGCGAAGCCCGGGCGCGCCGCCCGAGATGTTGCTCTTGATCGGCGCCAGCACGCGGCTGTCGGGCTTGTTCGGGTCCTTGGCGACGAGCCAGGCCATCCGAGCCGCGGCTGTGAACGCCAGGCTCCCCATCGTCCGGTACTGCGCCTTCGTCTGCGTCGACTTGTTCAGGTGCGTCACGCACAGAATGCACACCCGCATCGACGCGGCGACCCTCGACAGCAGGTGCAGCACCCTGCGCACGTCCGCGTTGCTGTTGGCGTCCGTGTTGCCGAGGTACGCGGTGATCGGGTCGATGATGACGAGCCCCGGGTTGTCCATGCACTTGAGCGCGCGCCAGATCGCCATCGCGTCGCGGTCGAGCCTCATCTGACCCGAGACCTCCCCGAACCGGACGCCCGTCATCATGTGCACGTGGTTCAGGTTCGCGCCCGCGTCCTCGAGCCTCGGGCGGATCGTGTCGCCCGGGTCGTCCTCGGCGGACAATATGATCACATCGCGGGGCGTGTGCCTGGGCGCGCGCTCCAGGGCATCGACGCGCGACTGGTCGTCTTCGTCGGGCAGCGGGTGCCCGGCGCTCAGCCTCGCCGCGATGTCCATCGTCAGGAAGCTCTTGCCCAGCCCCGGGTCGCCCGCGACGGTCACGAGCTTGCCAGCCGGGAGCCGACCGGGCCAGATCCACTCGATCTCTTCCCGCTGGATGTCGAAGACGCGTGTGAGCTCGGGCACGCCGTCGTACGATCGGCCCGATCCGTGGTGATGATTGCCCTGCATGTGAATCCCCTCTGCGCTCGGCGCTCTGTGTCAGAGGACGAACCACACGCCCTCTATAAAACCGGCGCCCGGTCACATCTGTGCGCACAACCGCGCGCACACAAACCCGGACATGCGCGCAACAGCATGCGGGGCAAGGACTAGAAAAATCGCAGATTCCGCACAACGCGGTTTCGGGGCGGCGTCCACGCGTGCGCACAGGACGCGCCGCTGCGCGCACAGCGAGCGGGTTTAGTAAAACAAATACCCTTGCGAACCGCCAGCCCACCCACCTCGTCCAACCGGACATGAAGCCCGCACTCATCGCAGCCGCGTTTGCCATCATCGCCCCGACCACCCTCGCCCAGCCTCTGCCCGAGCGGCTGGACTTCTCGCAGATCAGCCCGAGCTACGAGCTGTACCCATCGGTCGAGATGCAGACCTGGTCGATCCCGGGCCCGCACGAGACGGACTGGATCATCGCCTACGACCAGACGCCGCTGGTCAAGGACTGGCCAAGCTTCGAGATCAGGCTCATCAACCGGGGCAGGCCCGTGCGCGCGCTGCCCGCCAAGGCCGACTCTCTGCCGTCGGTCGTCTACGAACTCACCAAGCCCGACGGGACCACGATCAAGAGCGAACCCCAGCGCCAACCAATCTACGTCTACCAGCACGGCACGAACGAGGGCCGCATCGACACCAATACCCCGATCCTCCGCGCGAACGCCAAACTTCATTCCCTCTTCGGCGAACTCAATCCGGGCCAGCACACACTCACCGTGCACATCGACGCCGCGGCTGCGCTCAAACGCGCACGCGACGGGCACACCATCAACGACCGCCTCACCACCAGCACGCCGAAGCTCCGCTTCACGGTCATCGACAAAGAGCCGGGCGAACTCGAAGAACACCACATGCTCGTGAATGTCACCGACCTCGACAACGGCGGTCTGCAGGCCAAGCTCGTCAACCCGTTCGATGAGCCGCTGACGCTCTGGGCCGACCTCGGGTTCCAGAGCCAGGACGAATTCCCCGACGACCACGCTTTCTTCGCGTACAACGGCATCGAGCGCTTCACCGAAAGAGGCTGGCTCGTCATGAACAACATCGGGTACTGCGGCACTGGCATGGGCATGATCACCATCGAGCCCGGCGACGCCGTCACGCTCAGCCTCCACACCTTTCCAACTGTGGGCGGGTTCACCCGCGCGTGCGTCACCGCGATGCGCCCCGACGGCACATCGGTGAAGTTCTACACAGAGCCCATGCACAGGCCTGACCCTGAGGGATAAACGCTCACACCGCGAGTAAGCCGCCCTACCCTCCCCGCATGAAACACCTCACCAAACGCCTCGCCCCGATCGTTCTTCTCTCTTCGTTCACCCTCGCCTCGCAGGGCTGCATCATCTGGGACGCCTACGACCAGGTCGAGCTGGCCAACCAGCAGCTGGGCGAGATCAACAGCAACCTCGTCGACATCGACAACAACCTCGGCAAGATCGACGCCAAGCTCGCGTCCATCGACGAGAACCTCGACTCGGTCGACAACAGACTGGGCGAGCTGCAGGTCACACTCGACGCCGTCAGCGTCTCGCTCGAATCGCTCCGCAAGACGATCAACAACATCGACTCGACCATCCCCTTCCTCAGCCTCTCGGGCGATGACGAGGAAACCAAGCAGGAACTCGAAGGCGGCACCGAGGGCGAGTCAGAGACCGACATCAACATCGACAGCGACCCGACACTCGTGCCGGACGAGAACGACGAGGGGTGATCAGGGGTCGGCGGGTTTGTCGGGAACGCCGGGCAACTCGAACACTCCCAGCTCGACACGTCCACCGAGAACTCGGTCCATAAGCCGCCTGTGCTGGCTTGCGTTCGCCTCGTCGTACTCATACGAGACGCGCACCTCGCCTTCAATAAACCCTTCAAGAACCATGAAACTCTGGAAGGGTTTGTTGTGACCTGCGTAGTCGGTCGTCGTACGGATCTCTTCGCCGTTCTGCTCGAAGACGAGCATCCCGCCGAGCCCGACCGATGGGTCCATGCTCTGGGTCGTTCTCAATGTGTACATCACGCCGGGGGTTCCATCACCGTCTGCGGCGTTCCATGCTCGGACGACCTTGAACTCCAGCAGGTCTCGCGGGTCATCGGCGAGCAAGCCGGGCTTAACCACGGGCGGGCCATCGGTCCCATACGGCACAACCTCGATCGTGAACGGGATCTCGAACGACTTGCTCAATTGACTCAAACGATCCTGATCCTCTTGCGACATGCCCGGTAAGTAAGCGCCGAAGATGTGCATCACGCACTGCATCTCACCCTTGATCTGTCCGCGATACGTACCAACTTGAGTTGGCATCGAGGGGTGGAACACCATGAGTTGGTCCGGTCTATCTGGATCTAGACCCGGCACCGAGGGCGTGCGCACGCTCTGAATGATTGGGCCACGTACTGTGACTCGACCCAATACGTCACTCTGCGCAACATCCGTATCCGTTGCATGCACCTCGGTTGAAATGTCAAGCGGGAACACCACAGCACCCAACGCACCGGCGCGAAAGTTGATCCCCCACGATATCTCTTGCACCTCACCGGGATAACACCTGATGACGCCAGATTCCGGGACCCTCAAAACCACGCTTTGAACCACATCATCCCATACCCGCTCGCACTGCTCTATAGAAAACTCACCCCGGCTAATCGCATGCGTGATCACCCCCCACTGCGAATCAGGGAAGCTGCGCCACGTCTGAGCGTGCCGCCGAAGCGCGATCGACAGCAGCTTGCCTTTGTAGTCTGCGGGCAACTCACCTGACATGATCCTGCCGATGATCTCATCAGTCGCGATGCTCGCCCGCTGATCATCCAGCAGGTACGCCTCGTGCATCAACATCCACCCCGGCTTGTACTCGTTGACCGGAATAAACCCACGCCGGTTCGCGCCGTCAAGCCAGAGCAGCGCCGACGACAACCCGCCGAGCACCAGAAATACAACCACCAGCTTCTTCCGGCTCCGGCGCTCCCCCACCACGACCGCACGCCTACGCGAGAGCGAACGCCCACACTCCGGGCACACCTTGGGATCGGTCAGCCCCGCGAGACTGAACCCGCACCCCCGGCAGTGCGGCTCATCCCCCACCCGCGATCGAACAAACGCCCAGACAATCGCGATTAGCGCCACCAAGCCAAGCAGGATGCCCAGGTAGAACTCCACAAGAGCAGCTTATCAGGTATCCTCCAAACCCAGACGACTCATATCCTGCACGGAGCAATCGCCATGCGGATCATCCAGCGCACCCTGTTCATCCTTGGTCTCGGCGCGTTCGCAACAGCGCTCGTCTTCGTCAACGACATGAACGGCCAGACCTTCTACCGCGTCGGCATCTCGTGCATGGTCACGAGCATCGCCCTCGGCCTCGCCTGGCCCGGCAAACCCGCGAAGAGCGAAAGCTAAACGAGATCAATCCGGCTAAGCACAGTCCGGGCACGTGCCCCAGAGCGTCAGCTCATGGCCCGCAAGCGTGAACCCTTCGGGCAGCATCCGGTTCAACCCGCCCGGGCATCCCTGCACATCGAACACCCGGTCGCACCGGTCACAATGGAAATGATGATGGTGCTTCTTCGCGACCGACGCGAGCTCGTACCGGTCGGGCTGGCGTGGAACCGCGACCGAGGCGATCTCTCCCTCCTCCAGGAGTCGATCGACAACCCGGTACACGGTCCGCACACCAAGGCTCGGCACGTCCTCGGTCGCGAGCCGATGGATCTCATCAACAGAAAGAGGACGACCCGATGACTTCAACGCATCGCGGATCGCCCTCTGCTGTGCTGTGTCACGCCGCTGGACCATGTGATCCAATCGTATGTCGGACCGATCAGGCCCGCGCAGGCACTTGCTTACTGAGCCCGATCCTGCGGCCAAGCTTGTAGGCCACGATGAAAGTCGCTGCCGCCAGCAGGGCCGCGCCGATCACGGGCGCCCCGATGCCGGTGCCGGCGAGCGTCAGGCTCGCACACTCGGTGCACACCGAGGCGGCTTCAACACCAATGACGTTCGAGGAAAGACAGTTCGAGCAGTGTGCGGACATGGCGGCTCCTTATTGACAACCAGATGACAATATCATAATCGGCCCGAACGCGGTGTCAACTTCACCGCTGTCCGATTGCCAATTCCGATACCGATGGCTTTGGTCTGGATTCAATACTCAGCCGATGAAACTACAGAGAGTCAATCACCTTCTGCGGCGCAGCCCACCGAGTGCTAGCAAAGCAGCCGGAATCACGGTTCCGGGAGATGGGATAACCACAACAAACGCCCGTCTGTTGCCATCGGGGTCAAAGCCATCGCCTGCGATGACTGTTCCGTCAGCAGAAACCGATGTGGCCTCCAACAGATGCCAGTCGACCAACTCCAGCATCCCGTATTCGTCGATCAAGTGAGTGCGGAGATTCTGGATGCCATCTTCCTCGGTCCAGATGACAGCCTGATTGTCGAAGAAGCTGAAGTCACTCGTGTCTGCGTATCCAACGATCACGCTCCCGTCGTCGCTGATTGAACGCATGAAGCTGTCATGAGGCCTGCGGAGATACCCGAGAAGTTCATCCCCGGTTTCCTCGCTCCACCTGAACATCTGGGCCACGCCATCATCGTTCTCGTAGTTGGTCCCGATGACCCACTTACCGTTGCGTGAGATTCCTGTTGCCATTCCTCGCTCAAACGAAGTGATGCGAGTCATTCCCTCGCTCTCGGTCCACATGAATGGCTGGCTTACACCGTAGACCGAAGTTGAACTCCCCCCAACGGCGGTAGATCCATCCGCGGAAACACCTGACACGCTGCTCCCTTCCAAGATGCCGTTCGTACCAAGGAACCCAAGGTCCACGTTGGTCCCGTCGGCTTTATAGATCGCTGCGCTCAGCACAACGCCATCATCAGACTCCACTCGGTTGAGTCCAAACATAGTGCTGCCGTCACCGCTGACTCCGTTTGCAACAAAGCGAGGCTGAAGAGGGTCGTTATCGAGAAGTGTAAATCCGTCCGGCTCGCTATATCTGTACGCTCCGGACAATGAACCGATCCGATAGCCACCCGTGACAACCTGCCCGTCGTCGGAGAAATCAGTTGCGATCATCGTGTCTACCGACGGATGCCACGGCAGGAACTCCATGCCGCCCGTGCGTGACCACCGAAAGTTCTTGACCGGCGGGTGACCTCCAAAGTACGGAAGCTCGTATGAGTTCCCAAGAAGCGTCTGCCCATCAGCACTCAGCGTCACACCTCGAGTAACAAGATCTGGATCCGCTGCATCGTTGATCTCATAAAAAATCTGAGCTGATGACTCAGACACCAGACCGAGAAGAGCGACCCACACCGAAACAAAGACTCGCGATCGACATAGGCACATTTCACGTACTCCTCTGTGATCATTGAGAGTACTTCCAGGGATCCTTGTCCGCAATCCTCTGAGCGTGATCTGAATATTCAAGGGCTCCAAACGAGTCCCTCGCGGCCAGATCGCCTCACTTCTGAGACAGCCTCGCCACCTGCAGCTCCAGACGCTAGAGCTCCCTCACGATCGTGTTCTTCTGGAGCTCCATCCAGTACCAGATCTTGATGGCTATGACTGGCAAGCAGCTCACCAGCGAGCGTTCATCACCCGCCTGAGCCGAGAGCACGAGCCGAGAGCACGAGCATCTCGTGAGCAACCTGACCGACGCCTCGCTTCAAGAACACCTCCTATTCCCAGTCGCTCCCCAGGCGCGACCGGTTCAAGGGCCACTCATATTTTCGGCTCTCGGACCTTCGCACGTCCGGATAGAACCACCCACCCTGTCAAGCCTGTGAACTTCTAACACCAGTTCCGTCACCGCTTCAGAGGTTTCCCTCAAGCACCTCGCAATCTCACACAGCGAGATGCATCTTGCTTCCAGACAGGAGTTTGCGCTCCTCATTGGAAACGAGTTGGGAATCGAGACATGGCTTCACTAGAACTCCGAGAGTGTGACATCGAGATCGTCGATCGCGTCCGGTACCACAAGAAGACCCGCAGAGCGGTACACGTGCTCAAGGAGCACAACGCAACCTGCAGGACCAACGCGGTCCGCTCAAGCGAGGTCGGGCTGGTCACCTCGCCCTGGACATGGTGGCTCACACGCCGGGGCGTGATCCGCAGAACCGGTTCGGGCAAGTACTGGCTCGACACCGCGAGGCAGGACCAGCTCGCAGCCGGCGCACCCATCCGCATGGCGTTCTACCTCGCCGTCGCGGGCGTCTTCAGCGGCGCATCGATGGCCATGGCAGCAGCCGGCTTCTAAGACCGCTCGCACCTCATACAAACACACCCGATCGAACCGCAACAAGGCCCCACGGGGCCTTTCTTCGTTGGCCCCCTTGCCAACACACCTGTACACCATCCCCCACACCTGCCCACTCCGCCCCACCTATCCTCTATACATGCCAAAGCGCGCACGCATCACCGACGTCAGCCCCCGTGACGGCCTCCAGAACGAACCGCTCCGCGCCGACGGCTCAGCCATCCCAACCGCCGACAAGGCACGCCTCATCAACGCCCTCACCAGCACGGGCGTCGACGAGGTCGAGATCACCAGCTTCGTCAGCCCCAAGTGGATCCCCCAGCTGGGCGACGCCCGCGAGCTCTGCGAGATGCTCCGGGGCTCCCGCCCGAAGAACGTCTCCTTCAGCGCACTCGTCCCAAACGAGAAGGGCATGCGTTCGCTCCTCGAGGTCTACGAGACACCGGGTGAGAGACTGATCGACAAGGTCAGCGTCTTCACCGCCGCCAGCGAGACGTTCAGCAAGAAGAACACAAACGCGTCGATCGCAGAAACGCTCGAGCGTTTCAAACCCGTCATCGAGCTCGCGCAGGAACGCGGGCTCAAGGTGCGGGGCTACGTGTCCTGCGTCATCGAGTGCCCCTTCGAGGGCATCATCATGCCCGAAGCCGTCGCGGATGTCTCCAAGAAACTGCTCGAGCTTGGAGCAGACGAGATCGACCTTGGCGACACGATCGGCGCGGGCTGCACCGAGACCATGGCAGCCATGCTCGCGTGCGTCACGAGCCAGGTCGACCCGGACAAGATCGTCCTTCACCTGCACGACACGTTCGGGCGAGCCTCTGAGTGCGTCAGAGCGGCGCTCGCGCTCGGTGTGACCTCCTTCGACGGATCCGCCGCGGGCCTGGGCGGCTGCCCCTACGCCTCGACCGAAACCAAGCGCGCACCGGGCAACATCGCGACCGACACACTCGTCCGCGTCATCCAGGCGCAGGGCTTCGAGACAAACGTCGACCTCGACAAGCTCGCAAAGGCATCGTCCATCGCGCAGGGACTCACCCAGGCGGTGCCCTCGTGATCACGCTCGAGACGCACACCATCGATGGACGCTCCATCGCGATGATCGCCCTCGATCGCCCCGACAAACGCAACGCGCTCACGCCCGAGATGCTGGTCGAACTCAACACCGCCGCCAAAGCAGCCAGTACTGACCACGACGCGATCGTCCTGACGGGCAAGGGCAAGGCTTTCTGCGCGGGCTTCGATCTCGCGCTCTGTCAGACAACGCCCGACGGCTCGATCATGCGCAAGCTCCTCACTGGCCTCAGCGCCGCGTGCAACACGCTCAGGCTCAGCGAGCGACCCGTCGTCATCGCTGCGCAGGGCGCCGCCATCGCGGGCGGGTGCGCCATCCTGGGCGGCGCCGACATCGTGGTCAGCAACACGAACGCCAAGCTCGGCTACCCGGTGACCAAGATCGGTGTCAGCCCCGCGGTCTCGGCGCCCTACATGACCCAGTCGGTCACGCACGGCTCCGCTCGCGAGCGGCTCATCCTCCCAACCCTCTTCTCGGGCACAACAGCGCACAAACTCGGGCTCGTCCACGAACTCACCGAAGAACCAGACGATGTCCAGCCCCGCGCACTCGAGATCGCCGCCAAGCTCGCAGGCAAACCGCCCCACGCGTACGCCGCGACCAAGGGACTCATCACAAAGCTCGAAGGCGACCAGCGCGAAACCAGAATCAAGCAGGGACTCGAAACATCCCTCGGACTCACCGGCAAAGACGAGGAACAACGCCTGCTGGGCGCGCTTACTTTCTAACACGGATGACACCATGCCCGAACTCGCAACACTCACCCACGAACAAAGCCTCTCGACACTGACGCTCAATCGTCCCGACGCGCACAACGCGCTGTCGAGAGACATGCTCCGCGATGCGCACGTGTGCATGGACGAACTCGAAGCGATGGATGACAAGCCGAGCGTGCTCGTCGTGACAGGAGCGGGCCGGAGCTTCTGCGCCGGGATGGATCTCAAGGAAGTCATCATCGAGGACGACCCGAGCATCCCGCTCCAGCTCCTCGAATCGCTCGCGAGACTGACCTACCGCATCCGTCAGTTCCCGGCGGTCACCGTCGCGCGCGTCAACGGCGCCGCGATCGGCGGCGGCTGCGGCATGACAACCGTCTGCGACATATCCATCACGCACGCCGACGCCAAACTCGGGTTCCCCGAAGTCGACCTGGGCCTCTGCCCCGCTGTCGTCGCGCCGTGGCTTGTCCGCAAGATCGGACCGGGCAAGTCCAGACAGGTCCTGCTCACGGGAGGCCTGATCTCCGGCGCTCGCGCCCACGAGCTCGGCATCGTCACCGAGTGCGCCGACTCACGCGAATCGCTCGATGAAACGGTCACGACAGTGACAAGCTCGCTCACCTCGGGCGGACCCGATGCGCTCCGAGCGACCAAAGCGCTGCTCAACACACTCGATGGTTCGAACGACGAAGCCATCCTGCTAGAAGCAGCCCGGCTCTCGGCGCAGGTCCTTGCCACAGAAGATGCGCAGAACAGGCTCAAAGCGAGGCGAACCTAGCGTTGGCGTTGTCCCCTGCTGAACTCGAACGCGCCAAGCGCTTTCTCGACCTCGCCGCCCGTGTCGCGTGGCGCGCCGGCGGGCACGCCGAGCCCAACCCCCTCGTCGGGTGTGTCATCGCAAAGGACGACACCGTTCTTGGCATCGGGCACCACAAGCAATTCGGGAACCTCCACGCCGAACGCGAAGCTCTCGCCAACGCAAAGATGAGAGGCAACGACGTCGCGGGCGCAACCGCGTACGTCACGCTCGAGCCTTGCTGCCACCACGGCAAACAACCTCCCTGCACCGAGGCGCTCATCGAGGCGGGCATCAAGCGAGTCGTCTTCGCAAGGCACGACCCCGCGGAAGAGTCCTCAGGTGGTTGCGCGATCCTCGAGCGCGCAGGCATCGAGGCTGTCCACTGCGACGCGAGTGAAACAGCCGTCCACCTGTCCGACCCGTTCTTCAAGCGCATCCGCACGGGCATGCCCTGGGTCATCGCCAAGTGGGCGCAGACCGTCGACGGCCGCGTCGCCACGCGCACGGGCCAGAGCCAGTGGATCAGCTCCGACCGATCGCGCAGGCGTGTGCACAGGCTCCGCGAGCGGATGGACGCCATCATCACGGGTCTCGGGACCGCCAGCTACGACGACCCGATGCTCACCGCACGCGTCGGCAGGAAGCCAAGGCGCGAACCCAGACGAGTCGTCATCGACACCGATCTCGACCTGCCCTCAGACTCGAAGCTCGCGCTCACCGCTCGCGAGGTGCCCGTCACCGCGTGTTGCGCCAACGAGCTCAAGTCGGGCGAGTTCCTGCGCCCAAGACGCGAGGCGCTCGAAGCGATGGGCGTCGAGATCATGGGCGTCCGGTCCGACAGCAGAAGACTCGATCTCGATGTCATGCTCCAACAGCTCGTCACCGAGTACGACGTCACAAACGCGCTCATCGAGTGCGGCCCGGGCCTGCTCGGCTCGTTCTTCGAGCACGACCTGGTCGACGAAGCGGTCGTCTACATCGCGCCGCTGCTCCTGGGTGACGAGATGGCAAAGGCCGCCGCTTCGGGCAGAACCGTTCCGACGCTCTCAGGCGGGCGCAACTTCAAGCTCATGCACGTCAAACGCGTGGGCGATGATGTCGAGCTGATCTACAGAAGACCTGTTGAGCACGCGCCTGTGGTCACAAACAACAACATCTCAGACAAACCTGAGTGACTCTTGCACAACACCCTTGACCTCACCCGACTCAGTCGCAATCGCGACCTCTGTCCCCGCTTCGTGCGAGTCCCATTTCAGGATCGCAAGGCAAGCCGAATCGCCGCCGAGCAACGGGCTGAGCGTTGCGCTCGAGACCGCGCCGACCTCTTTCCCCTCGACGAGGACGGGTGAAGCGGTCACGGGCTCGGGCGCGTTCTCGTCTGTCGGTGCTGCGCACTTGATCGCGCGGATAATCTGCTTCGGGTGACCGAGCGAGTGCATCCGAGCGACGATCTCCTGCCCGAGGTAACAGCCCTTCGTAAACGACACGCGCTCCTCGATGACACCCGTCTCCCCCGGCAGGCTGTCGGGCCCGAAATCAAGGAAAAACAGCGGTATCCCCGCCTCGATCCTCGCGATATTGAATGCGTGCCAGCCGGCCAGTCTGAGCCTGATCGAAGCGCCTGGCGATGTGTCATCGCGAAAGCCCGCACCCTCTTCGCCGATCTCGTCCTGATCGCCGGGCATCCCGATCTGGCACAGCTTCGTGAAGACAGCCTCCGCGTTCGCTGCCTCGATAAGCAATCCGAACTCCGGCACACCAAGACGCTCAAGGCGATCGATGACCACCCGTGCACCAGCGATCTTCACCTCGCACGATTCACGATCACCGAGATCCTGCGGCGCGCTTCCTGCAACAACCTCATCAACGACCAACGGCAACAGATCAACCGATGTCGGTCCGATGAGCGACATCCGGTGCCAGTCGTTCGATACGTCTTTCAGATTCGCGTCCTCGGCGAACAGAAACGCATCGAGTGTGGTCATAAACGTCTCACGCGAGTGCGTGTCGACATCGATGAACACCGAACCGCTCGCACCGATCACACGCACATCGGCGTCGATCCTGCCCTTGCGGTTGAGCCAGAAGCTCTCCCTGCTCACGAGCCCGCCGCCCTCGAGGGGCTTGAGTTCCTGTGTGAGCATGCGGTTGAGGAAGTCGACCCGGTCGGAGCCGCTGATCTCAACCGTGCCCCTGCTCGGCAGATCGATCAGCACACAGTTGGAGCGCAGCGCCGCGTATTCGAACTCCAGGACACCAAACCCCTGAACGAGCTCAACCCCAGCATCGGGAGGCCCGTACGGCGCGATGTCGGCTTGTCTTCGGAGAAGCTCGCTTCTGATCGGTGAGGGGATTGCCATAACCCAACCGTAGCCCCGACAAGCCCGGTCGTGATTTCACCGCGATCAGCCCGAGAGTGCAAACCCGGACAGCTTGAGCCATACACTCTTACCCGTCAGGCAACACATCAACTCTGTGGGAGTCTCCAATGAACGTCGATCTGCTGGCCCGTCTCTGTGAAACCCCTGGCGTCCCCGGACGCGAAGAACGCGTCCGCGCCCTGATCGAAAGCGAGATCGGCGGCCTCTTCGACTCCGTCGAAACCGACGCGATGGGCTCACTCATCTGCACCAGAAACTCGCGCACCGGCAGCGACGACGCCGCAACAGTCATGATGCTCTGCCACATGGACGAGATCGGCTTCTACGTCTCTCACATCGACGAGAACGGCTTCCTCTGGATCAACAACGTCGGCGGATTCGACACACGAAACCTCTTCTCCAGGCGCGTCCTCGTCTGCACCGAGTCGGGTGACATCCCCGCGGTCATGAACCCGGGCGGCAAGCCAGTGCACATCGCCTCGCCCGAGGATCGCAAGAAAGTCCCTGAAATCGCGGAGTTCTTCGTCGATACAGGCATGCCCAAAGAAGAGGTCAAGAAGAAGGTTCAGATCGGTGACTACATCGTCATGGACGAGCCCTTCAAGCAGATGGGCGAGAAGCTCGTCTCCAAGGCGCTCGACAACCGGGTCGCCTGCTGGCTTGGCATCGAGTCCATCCGCCAACTCGACAAGGCGGGCGCCAAGCACGACGCAAACATCGTTGTCTCGTTTACGGTTCAGGAAGAGGTCGGCCTCCGCGGCGCCAAGACGTCATCCTTTGCGGTCCGACCCGACATCGGCATCGGTCTCGACGTCACGCTCGCGTGCGACACACCCGGTGTCCCAAAGCAAGAGACCTGCACCGTTCACGGCGAAGGCTTCGCGCTGCACATCAAGGACAGCAGCTTCATCTCCGACTACGCCCTCACAAACGAGTTCCAGAAGATCGCAGAGGGCAAGAACATCAAGTTCCAGCGCTCGATCCTCTCGGGCGGCGGCCAGGACGGAGCCGCGGCTCAGCAGGCGGCAGCCGGTGCACGTGCGATCGGGATCACCGTCGGCACGAGGTACATCCACACCGTGACCGAGATGTGCGACAAGGGCGACCTCGAAGCAGCCCGGAACATCCTCGCCGAGTATCTCGCTCAGGCGAAGAAATAAACCAGGTCTGATAATATCGGCAATTCCCCACAATAAGGACTATGGGGTATTCATCTTATTCAATGCGGACGGATCCGCACGGGTTGTATACAATGTCCCAGATGGATCCCTTCCGCCTCGAAACCGAGCGCCCCGGCTCATCGCCGGGTGTTGTCACCCTCTGGCTTGAGCAGGAGGGTCGTCCCGTGGTCGTGCTCGATCACGAGCTGATCCAGCGCCTCGAAACGACGCTCAAATCGCTCCCGGCGAACGCCGAGGGGCTCATCCTCGCCTCGGCTGCCCCGCGTGCGTTCGTCGCCGGCGCCGACCTTCAGGCGATCATGGCGCTCGACAACAACCAACTACACCGGTACCTCGACTACGCCAGCGGCGTGTTCGGCATGATCAGCGATCTGCCCTACCCCACCGCCGCCGCGATCCACGCCGCGACCCTTGGCGGTGGTCTTGAGCTTGCCATGCACTGCGATGCACTGATCGCAAGCCGCCCCGAGAGCAAGCCTTACCCGGTTGGGCTTCCAGAAGCCGGGCTCTCGATCTGCCCTGGCTGGGGAGGCACGAACCTGCTCCCGGCGCGCATGGATCCGGCAAACGCGATCCGGCTGACCGCCGAGGGCAAGCCCATGCTCTTCGATCAGGCCGAACAAGCAGGACTCTTTGATGCCGTCGCAGAGACACAGGGTGATCTCATCGAGGCGTGCACAAACTGGATCAGAAGCCAGCCGGGCCCTGTGAGCCGAGCGGGCACGCCGAGCCGGTGGATCGGTATGAAAGAGGTTGCCCCCGGAGTGCTCGAAGCACTCGACAGTGTGCGGGGTGAGATCACCTCCGCGCCGGGCCAGGCCGTGTGCGATGCAATCGACACCGGCCTCGCCAAGGGCTGGAACGCCGCTCTTGCGGTCGAGCAGGAGCACCTTGTCCGACTTCGGAACGAACCGGCGGGCAAAGAAGCAATCGAGGCTTTCTTCGCTAGGTCGGCGAAGAAGGCATAAAACAATCTATAGAGGGGCGGACCACGAACCAACGCCCTCGACGGGCACCCGTGAACGCCCTTCGAACCAGACCGGTGACCTCGGAGAGGGCACCGATGCAGCAGAGGAAGGATCATCAGATGGCTGATCTCAAGGACATGAAGGGTCTCTCGGAGAAAGACCGCAAAACCCTCGAAGAAGCCGAGGCACTGCTCGGGGCTGAACCCGACACGATGGGCTTCGTCAAGAACATGTTCTGGGGCCGGTTCCAGGAAGAGATGATCTTCCCGTACCCCGAGACGCCTGCCGACGAGCAGGCACGCTGCGATCAACTCCTCGCTGAGCTCGAGGAGTACCTCAAGAACGAACACCCATCGATCGAGATCGATCAGCACGAAGAGATCCCCGAGTGGGTCGTCGAGCGCCTGTTCAAGATGGGTGCAATGGGCTGCACAGTCCCGACCGAGTACGGCGGGCTGGGCTTTGGCATCACGAGCTACAACCGCGTCCTCGAGATGATCGGCAAGTACTGCGGCTCAACCGCGGTCATGGTCAGCGCCCACCAGTCGATCGGCTGCAAGGCCATCATGCTCTTCGGTACCGATGAGCAGAAGAAGCGTTGGCTCCCAATCGTTGCACGCGAACAGCTGAGCGCCTTCTGCCTCAGCGAGCCAAACGTCGGCTGCGACGCGGGCGGGCAGGAAACCCACTGCGAGAAGAACGACGACGGCAGCTTCACGCTCAACGGCGAGAAGAAGTGGTCCACCTCGGGAGCTCTTGCCGGCATCTTCACCGTCATGTGCAAGCAGACGATGCCCGACGGCAAGGAGAAAGTGACTGCCCTCGTCTGCACGCCTGACATGGACGGCATCGATATCTTCGAGAAGAACCGATCCAAGTGCGGCATCCGCGGCACCTGGCAGGCACGCATCAAGCTTGAGAACGTCAAGGTCCCAGCAGAGAACCTGCTCCACAAAGAAGGCAAGGGGCTCAACGTCGCCCTCACGTGCCTCAACTACGGCCGATGCACGCTCAGCGCCGGCATGACAGGCGGCGCCAAGCGGGCGATGGACCAGGCCATCAAGTGGGGCCACACCCGATACCAGTTCGGTGACCCGCTCGACGACAAGCAGCTCGTCCGCCAGCGCATCGCACACATGGCAGCACTCACCTACGCGATGGACGCGGTCCTTTACATGACCACGGGCATGCTCGACCGCAACGACAAGGACATCATGGTCGAGACCGCGATCTGCAAGGTCTTCTGCTCAGAGATGGGCTGGCGCGTTGTCAACGACGCCATGCAGATCATGGGCGGCGAAGGCTACATGACTGAGAACGAGCTCGAGCGCATCTTCCGCGACTCACGCATCAACACCATCGTCGAGGGCTCAAACGACCTGATGTGGTCGTTCATCTTCGGCTACGGCGGCAAGCAGCTCGGCGAGTGGATGCTCGGCATGCGTGACAACGCCAAGAGCAGCATCTTCAAGCCCGCGTTCCTCGCCAAGGCGATCCCGCTCGGTATGGAGGTCTTCCTCGGCATCCGACGCAAAGCGCCCGAGATCAAGAACGTCCACCCGTCGCTCCGCCCATATGCGGACCGGCTCCGCAAGCTCATCAGCGAGTTCACCTACCAGTTCAAGCAGATGTCCAAGAAGCACGACGCGGCGATGCTGCAGAGACAGGTGCCCCAGTCCCGTCTGGCGCTGGCTGCCATCCAGCTGCACGCCTGGGCTTGCACGCTCAGCAAGCTCGACCGGGACATCCGCACCCACGGCAACAACGGGGGCGAGGAGTTCGCACGCGACAAGGCTGCTGCGCTGCACTTCTTCGATCTCGCAGAGCTCGATGTCGAGGCGTTCTTCCGCGAGGGCTACCGCAACGCGGACGACACGATGGAAGCCGCCGCGGAAGCAGCAATGAAGCACAACCAGACGCTCCCCACGGATCTGTTCATCATCCCCGAGAGGACCCCCACCGACATGCGTGGCAAGGGCCGCAAGTCACGCGACGAAGCGGTCAAGAAGTTCCCGGGCGACAAGCACGTACATTCGTAAATCGGCTGACGACGAAACACACAAGGACGCAACGCCATGCCGAAGACCACCGCATACACAGCGACCATCGAGTACATCTCGATCCTCGATGAGCAAGGCAAGTTCGACGACAAGCTCGGCAAAGGGC
Source organism: Phycisphaeraceae bacterium (assembly GCA_009827205.1). GTDB lineage: Bacteria > Planctomycetota > Phycisphaerae > Phycisphaerales > UBA1924. Next base: position 22,108 of record WUAK01000001.1, read on the forward strand.
TGATCACCGACGAGCAAGCACTCGACCTGTACGAGCGCATGACCGTCTGCCGCCAGCTCGACGAGTTCGCGTTCAAGCTCCAGCGCTCAGGGCGCATGGGCACCTACCCGCAGAACAAGGGCCAGGAAGCGGCCGCCGTGGGTTCGGCGCTCGCGCTCACGCCCGGTCAGGACTGGGTCGTGCCCAGCTACCGCGAGAACGCGGCTCTGTTCATGATGGGCCTGCCTATGCACTACGTCCTCCAGTACTGGATGGGCGACGAGCGAGGCAGCCAGGTCCCAGAGAACGTCAAAATGACGCCTCTGTCAGTTCCCATCGGCACGCACATGCTCCACGCTGCGGGCATCGGCTACGCCGAGAAGATCCGGGGCACCAAAAACGTCGTGGCGACCTACTTCGGCGACGGCGCAACGAGCGAAGGCGACTTCCACGAGGCGATGAACTTCGCCAGCGTGCTCAAGTCACCTGTCATCTTCATCAACCAGAACAACTCGTGGGCCATCAGCGTCCCGCGTGAGAAGCAGATGGCTTCCGAGACCGTCGCGCAGAAAGCACTCGCTTACGGCATGCCGACCGTGCGTGTTGACGGCAACGACATCTTCGCCGTCAAGTACGCGATGGACGACGCCGTCAAGCGTGCCCGCGCTGGCGACGGACCTTCGTTCATCGAAGCCGTCACGTACCGCCTCGGTGACCACACGACCGCCGACGACGCGAGGCGCTACCGCGACCCGCAGGAGGTCGAGAACTGGATCGCCCGTGACCCCCTGATCCGCACTCGAAAGTACCTCGAATCGCGCAAGCTCTGGGACCAGAACAAGGACGACACGCTCCAGGAGCGGGCCAAGACCATCGTCAAGGAAGTCGTCGCGACCGCCGAGGGTGTGTCGAAGCCCGAGGTCGAGAGCATCTTCAACGCGATGTTCGCCGAGCCCCACACCGAGCTCGTCAGACAGCGCGACACCATGCGGACCAGCAGCCTCGGCAAGGACCCGAGCCAGACCGGACTCAAGAACACGACCCAGAACGTCTGACACAACGGAACCAAACCATGGCAACACTGAACCTTGTTCAAGCGATCAACCTCGCACTCCAGCAGGAGATGCAGAAGGATGACCGTGTCATCGTGCTCGGCGAAGACGTCGGTCCCAACGGAGGCGTCTTCCGCGTCACCGAAGGACTCCACGCGCAGTTCGGCGACGACCGCGTGATCGACACGCCGCTCGCAGAGTCTGGCATCATCGGCACCGCCATCGGGATGGCGATGAACGACCTGAGGCCCGTCCCCGAGATCCAGTTCGAGGGCTTCCTCGGGCCGGCGTACGACCAGATCGTCAACCACGCCGCTCGCTCACGCTCACGCTCACGCGGCGCGATCACCGTCCCCCTGACCATCCGCGTCCCGGTGGGAGGTGGCATCCACGCGCCCGAGCTCCACTCTGATTCGCCCGAGGCGATCTACGCACACTCGCCCGGCATCAAGGTCGTCATGCCGACCACCCCCTACGACGCCAAGGGTCTGCTCATCAGCGCCATCCGCGACCCCGACCCGGTGATCTTCTTCGAGCCAAAGCGCGTCTACCGCAGCTTCCGCGAAGAGGTCCCCGAGGACGAGTACACCATCCCGATCGGCGAGGCCAAGATCGTCTCCGAGGGCGACGACCTGACCGTCGTCACCTGGGGCGCCAGCCTCTTCCAGTGCATCGAAGCACTCGACAACGCACCCGATGATGTCTCGATCGAGCTGATCGACCTCCGCACCATCGACCCGTTCGACATGGACACGATCGCAGCCAGTGTCGAGAAGACCGGGCGCTGCGTTGTCGTGCACGAAGCCGCGATGACGTGCGGCCTTGGCGCCGAGATCTCGAGCCGCGTGCAGGAGCGGTGCTTCCTGCACCTTAGGCCCCCGTGCAGCGCGTGACGGGCTTTGACACACTCATGCCGTACTACAAGCTCGAGAACGAGTACCTTGTCAACGCCAAGCGTGTTGGCCAGGCGATCGAGGAAGCACTGGCGTACTAAGCCGACGGACTCACGAAGAAGGACTCTCACATGGCCGGCAAAGTCTCATCAGATCCGAACGTCTTCCTCCTGCCCGACATCGGCGAAGGCCTGCAAGAGGCCGAGCTCGTCAAGTGGCTCGTGTCCGTGGGTGACACCGTCGAAGAAGGCCAGGACATGGCCGAGGTCGAGACCGACAAGGCGCTCGCCGAGATCCCCTCGCCCCGAAAAGGCGTCATCAAGGAACTCCGAGGCGAAGCCGGCGAGATGATCCAGGTCGGTGACCCGTTCGTCATCTACGAAGGCGGGAGCGCCCCCGCTGCCGAGGCGCCCGCTCCCAAAGCTGAGCCCGCACCCGAGCCCGAAGCCGCCTCAAACGAAGAGAAAGACCAGGGCACGGTCGTCGGCAAGGTCGGCGATGACCTCGCTGGCATCTCCTCGTCCAACGGCAAGGCGCTGGCAACCCCCGCGGTCCGCCGCCTCGCACGCGACGCGGGCATCGACATCAACACCGTCGCTGGCTCGGGCCTTGGCGGACGAGTCACCAAGAAGGACGTCGAGAACGCCATCGCCGGCGGCGGCGCATCCGCCCCACGCAAGGCCGCGGCCCCGTCCCGACCCGCCCCCACATTCGAAGCACCCGCCCCAGCGCCCAAGCGAGAGATCACGCCCATCCCCGAGGGACAGGAGACCGTCGCGATCCCGTTCCGCGGAGTGCGCCGCAAGATCGCCGAGCGTCTGCGCGAATCGGTCGACAAAGCCGTCCACTTCACCGTCATGGATGAGGCGGACATCACCGAGCTCAACGCACTGCGAAAGAAACTATCCGCTGCTTCGGGCGAGAAGGTCAGCCCGCTGCCCTTCGTCGCAAGCGCGATCTGCAGCGTGATGTCGCGTGACGAGTTCCGCTCGCTCAACGCAACGGTTGACGATGACGGCGAGCAGATCATCCAACACCGCGCGGTGCACCTCGGTATCGCCGCGGACACAGAGAGCGGGCTGATGGTCCCCGTCATCCGCGACTGCGACGGCCTCGGCGTCCTCGAGATCGGTCGCGAGGTCAACCGCCTCGCACGCGGCGCACGCGACCGCTCGATCGCCCGCGAAGAACTCATGGGCTCGACGTTCACGCTCAGCAACGTGGGCAGCCACGCGGGCCGGTTCGCAACGCCCGTGATCAACTACCCCGAGGTTGGGATCCTCGCCGCCGGTCGGGGCCGCGAGGGGATGGTCGTCAAGAACGGCATGTTCCGCGTGGGCATGCTGCTGCCCCTCAGCCTCGCGTGCGACCACCGCGTCGTCGACGGCGCCACCGCCGCCCTGGCGCTCGCCGAGATAATCAAGCTGCTGGAGAACCCGGAGTCGCTCCTGGCACCGGCACGCGGCTAAAACAGCCCGAGCTGTTCACCCGGTTCACTCTCGACCCGTTCCAGCAGGGACGGGTCGTTGTTTTTCACGTTGCCCACGCGCGTTGAGACGGGTCTGAACGAGAGCCAGTCGGGTTCTTTCGGCTCGCACAAACCGATCGCGTCCTCCTGCGTGCCCGTGAGCCATGTGCTCCAGTCGTTCCCGCGGAGCATGACGGGCGAACGCTCGTGGATCTCAGCCATCCGGCCTCGAGCCTTTGTCGTGACGACGGTGTACGTGTCGAGACGATCCTCGCCCGTGCCCCACCTATCCCACACGCCCGCCAGCAGCATGATCGACTCGTCCTCGGGCGAGACGTACCAGGGCTTCTTGCGCTTGAGTTCGCGGAGCGTCTCCCACTCGTAGAAGCCGCTGATCGGGACGACGCACCGGCGCTTCTCGAAGGGCTCCTTGTACGCGGGTTTCTCGCTGATGGTCTCGCTGCGTGCGTTGACCATCTTGGAACCGATCGAGGGATCACTCGCCCAGCTCGGGACGAGCCCCCACGTGAGCGTGGTGAGCCCGGGTGAGCCATCCTTGCCCACGACGATGACGGGTGCGCGCATGGTTGGCGCCATGTTGAAGCAGGCGTCGATCGCGTCGTGGTGCGACCAGCCCAGCGAGATGAGCCGCATCACTTCTTCTGCGAGAAACACGTATGCGTATCTGGCGCACATCGCATCATGATACACTGGGCGCATGGCATCCCCGCAAGACCTCGTCCCGGTCTCCGATGCCGCGGGCCCGGGCGAGGCGCACATCATCGCGTCCATGCTCCGCGAGAACGGCATCGAGGCGTTCGTCTTCGACACCGCCGCTCAGACGCTCCAGTGGGACGCCCCCCGGATCATCAACCCCTACCTGGTCCACGTGCAGCGGAGTGACCTCGAGCGTGCCCAGCAGCTGATCGCCTCAAACAGAGAGGCCTCGGTCGATCTGGATTGGGACGAGATCGATGTGGGTGAACCCGAGGGGGAGATGTCGCACATCAGGGGTGATCGAGAGGACTACGAGGATCGCTTCACAAGTGGGATTTTCACTCCAGCCAACTTATTCTTTCTGTTCTTGGCTGGTGTTGCGATCTTTGCTATCGCAAGTTTCCTCAAGGCCATCAACGTGATCTGACTCACTAAGGTGAGGGCTCGAGCCCCTCGCCGCTGACCGCCATGATGACCTTCGTGTAGCAGGGCTCAAAGCCGAGACGCATCGAGTTACGGTCGGTCGATGCACCAGGTGTCGAGTGGATCACGACAACCTTGGCGCCCCGTTTCTGCGCGCCGATGACGCGATGCAGGATCATGGCCTGCTGAACACCCCTGCGCCTAAACTCCTCGAGCACGCTGACACCGAAGAGGACACCGACCGAGATGTCGTCGCCTCGCGGATATTCGGCGCCGCCCGCGCCGACGATCTGGTCTCCGAACTTTGCGATCAGGTAATCGCTGTGCGGGTGCGAGACGATCCTGCGGTGCATCCCGAGTTCCTTCTCGGTCGGCTCGCGCGGCTCGTCGGTAAACCCGCTCATCGCGACGCGCCACGACTCAAGAACGGTCGGCTCGTCATCGGGATCGACACGCTCGATCACGAGCTTGTTGCCCCCCACGTCGACGGGCCAGCCTCCTGGGGGCGTCGGGTCGATCTGCTCGTTGTCCGCGATCTGTCGCGCGAGCACCGTCTCGAACTCACGCAGCTCGAACTTGTGCTCTGCGAGCGCGAGTAGCAGAGATTCATCAACAAACTGAGCGATCTCGACCTTGGGCTCGACGCCTCGTGAAGAGAAGAACTCGACAATCCTGGCGACTTCGTCGCTGGTTACCTTTCCCGAGAGCCCGATGCCGCACACCTGGTTGGACCACGAGCCTGGCTCGAGGTAGGTCATGATGCCTCCCATGATTGGCTCCGCCTCGACGCCTATCTCCGTCATCGCGCGCGCCTGGCGTGCCTCCTCCATGTGTGCGATCTCAGCTGGCGTGAGCATCCGTGTCCTTTCGCGGAATCCGTCCAGACAGACTACCCTTATCCCATGGCTGAGACCGTTCAGTACGAGTGGACGCTTCTGCGTGCGGGCCGATTCCTGCTCGACGGCGGGGGCATGTTCGGCATCATCCCTCGCAGCGTCTGGTCACGCTCGATCGAGACCGACGAGCGAAACCGGATCGAGCTCTCACACAACGCGCTGCTGCTCAGGGGCGGCGGTAGAACGATCCTGATCGAGGCGGGCACGGGCGACAAGCTCGATCCAAAGATGTCCGAGATCTTCGGCCTCGACGGACGCACGATCGAGCACGCCGTGCAGGACGCGGGTGTCGACCCGGGTGATGTCAATCTGGCTGTGGTCAGCCATCTGCACTTCGATCACGCGGGCGGGCTGACCCGCCGGGCGCGCGCGGGTGAGACTCCTGACTGGGTCGCTGGCAAGGGTCAGGCATCGGGTGATCAGAACGAGATCTGCTTCACGTTCCCCAACGCTGAGATCGTTTCGCAGAAACAGGAATGGGTTGACGCGATTGCCAACGACGCGGTGATGACGCGGACGTACTACCGCGACCATCTGCTGCCGCTCGAACTTCCGCTGCTAGGCGAGCGCCCCAGGCTGAGACTCGTCGAGAGCCCGATCCCGTTCCCGCATGACCAGAGGCCTCACCGCAGCGATCTGCCGACCTCGCCCGTTCGGAACCGGCGGACCGAGATCGCCCCGGGGCTCTTCGTGTTCCTGGTTCCCGGGCACACCTGGGGTCAGCAAGCCGTGATGTTCGAGGACACCGAGGGACGCAAGATCGTCTTTACACCAGACGTCATGCCCACGCACCACCACATCGGCAAGGCGTACAGCCTCGGCTACGACGTCGAGCCCTACACGAGCATGCTGAGCAAGCAGTGGCTCCTGACCGAGGCCGCCGACGCCGGCTGGCACCTCGTTCTCGACCATGAGCCCGGCGATGCGGTGTACAAGGTCCACAGGGGCGATCGGGGCTGGTTTGATCTGGAGTCGACAGGCCTCACAGGCTGCAACTGGTGATCGGAGCTAGGATTGGCCAGCGTGAGTGAACAGGCTGTCAAATCCGAGCCAGAGGCCCCCAAGGCGACCCCGCGGAGCCGCCCTCGAAAGGCGAAGGGGGTGCCCATTAAAGCGGGCGAGGCGGTCCCTGCCAAACGGACACTCATGGACCGGTTCGAGGCGTTCGTGAGCAAACTCAGCACACGAAACAACTTCTGGCACCGCGTCTGCTCGATGATCTGGCTGCCCTACGCGTTCCGAAGCGGTATCTCGATGCGCCGCATCGATGACGAGACCTTCCAGGCTGTCCTGCCCTTCCGCAAGATCAACAAGAACTGGTACAACGCGATGGCCGGCGCTGCGCTTCTTGGCAACTCCGAGATCGCAGGCGGGATGTACGTCTTCGGATTCTGCGGCGGGGATTACACCGTCGTCTGCAAGAACCTTGAGTACCGCTTCCTCCGCCCGTGTCTCGGACCCGCGATCTACAAGATCCGCCCGAAGACCGACATCAAACCCCTCGTCGATAAGGGCGAGGAGTTCGACGCAACTGTGCAATTGGACATCTACCAGGCGATACCCACACCGGGTAAGAAGAAGAAAATCTCCGAGGATGAGGCCGAGGATGTGCCCATGAAGGAGAAGCGCGTGGGCCGTGCGATCGCGATCTTCCACGCGACGCCCAAGCTGCATCAGAAGAGCCGCGGCAGACTGCCGTAACTCGTCGCTCAGATTCTTATCACTCAATCATAAAAATGACCGAGGGACCACGGCCCTCCTCCAAGCCATGGTCCCTCAGTGCTTGAGAAGTTGGCGCCCTTTATCGTCGGCGCCGAACGAATGCCGTCGCTGTGAGCGCGATAAACGCTGCCCCCCCGGGAGGCGACGGGATCACCAGATCGAGATGCCTGGTCAGGTTGTTGAGTGTGATTTCAGTCGCACGCTCTGCGTCTGCAAGCGCGGTGTCGATGCCAACATGGATGTGCCCGGCAGCGAAGGTCTGGTAGTCCGAGCCAGGACCGTTGTTGATCATGTGCATCAGACCATGCAGCCCGATGAATTCGGAGAGGAACCGGCCCCCACCGTTGTCGTCGATGAACGCGTTGACTCCGAAGTCCTGGCCGTTGATGTCAGCCAATATCTCGTCCATGGGCAGTGAGCTGTCGTACCACTCGCCGGGCGTCAGCGTCTGAAAGAGCGGCATGTCCTCACTCGGGCGCCGATCGCCGTCGTAATCGGCAAGCCACCGCCGGCGCTCGTGCATCTGGAGTCGGCCTTCAAGCTCCCAGTTGCTGCCCGGAGCGCCCCTGCTGAACGTCATGATCGCCGCGGGGTTGATCGTGGGCAGGATCCGCTCCCAGTCGGCTGATGTGTCCTGGTAGTCGACCTCGAAGTCGCCCTCGCCCTGTCCCCAATTGGGGCCGGTCTGACCGGGGAACTCGGGGAAGAACGCGTAGATGTTGTAGCCTGAGTTGTTCCAGTTCTCGCCGGCCCAGCCGTCCGGGTTCTGCGCTGGGTTGGTGCTGAACTGCCGGAGCATGTTGTTCGTCTGAGGCCAGTAGCCGGTCAGGAGGATGTTGTTGGTGTAATTCTGCTGCGCACCGGTGGCCCCGGCAAGGAGAGCGATGAGCGTCGTCCCTGTCAATTGATGCGTAAGTCTCAACGTGGTCCTCTCTTACGACACGACAATCCGGCTCGACAGGCCGGATGTACCCTGAACCTATCACAAGATGGGCAAGGTGCCACACGTTTCGTGGAGCTATTGGGTGTTCCTAGACTGAGGGCTCATGCAAACCCCCAAAGAACGCTCCCTGGGCCCAGCGGGTTGGGCTGTCTACCTCGGCTGCTCGTGGACGTGGTGCATCGGGATGTTCCTGCCCGCCCTCCTCATTCGGGACCTCGGGCTCTCGGGGTACGTGGTCTTCGCGGTGCCCAACGTCGTCGGAGCCGCGGCGATGGGCTGGGTGCTCAGGTCACCCGAGTCGAGCCGGCGGCTGGTCGAGCAGCACCGGGGGGCGGCGGTGCTGTTCTCGAAGGTCACTGTGCTCTTCCACGAGTTCTGGCTTGCCTGGCTTCTCGCGTGGGCTCTGTTCACACAGGGCTGGTCGATCTGGGTTGCGCTCGGGGTGGGCGCAACGACAATCGCTGTGCTCTCTGTAGGCCTCCTCGCACGCGGCTTCAGGGGGATTCAGTTCCAGGCTCTAGCTACCTGGACGGTGTCAGCTGCACTACTCGTGACGCTCGTCGTGACCGAGTCGGTTTCTCCCAACCCACAGGACACTCTTCAAAGTGTGCCTTTCTCCACCGACGTACTCTGGCTGTTGCCGGCAAGCGTGTTCGGGTTTCTCTTCTGCCCGTATCTGGATCTCACATTCCATCGAGCACGATTGTCGAGCACAACCAGCGGCGAGTCACGGTTCGTGTTCGGCATGGGCTTTGGAGTCTTCTTCTTCTCGATGATCGTCCTAACCGTTCTTTACGCGGGTCCGATCTCTGCACTCACCGATCGTGATCCTGCAACAGTTGCGAGTGTGGGGTACTGGGTCGCCGCCTTCATCGCGCTGCACATGTTCACTCAGTTCATGTTCACAACGAGCGTTCACCGCAAGGAACTCGAACGCAAAACCAAGACCTTCCTTGGTAAATACACGTGGTTTGAGTTCTGCTCATTCATGGCATTTGCGTTTGGCTTGTTCTGCGGACTCAGACCGGATTTGCCGACCTCGATCACGAGTCAACTCGATATGACTTCCGGCGAGATCGTCTATCGCAGCTTCCTCACCTTCTACGGCCTGATCTTCCCCACCTACGTCTACCTCAACGTCTGGGACATCCGCAAACGCTCACTCCGCCGGCAGACGAGGCGGAGCCTGCAGGTCACGGTCGCCGCGATCGTGCTCGCGTCGCCCTTCTTCTTCATGGGTTTCTTCGTGCGGGACGAGCGTTTCATCCCCGCGGGTGTGGCGATACTGCTGGCCGCCAAGCTCTTTACGGGTCGTGACGATCAGCAAGCGCCCACCGCGCAGCCTGCCTGACAAGCCCGGGTTCGGATTCATCAGACTCGATCTGCTCGAGCTTGGAGCGCAGCTCGGGCAGTTCGTTTTTGTGTAGCGCATGACCCGCCGCGATGGCGGCGTTACGCCTGAACTGATCCAGCTTCACGCGCTTGAGCGCACTTGTCGCCAGAGCCTCGCGACGCTTGTCAGTGTCCCAGCCGAGGATCGCAAGCAGATCGAGGCCCGCTCGCTTGGTGCCGTAGCTCGCGTGCGATTCGTGATCCTCGGCGAAGGCCTTGGGCGAGTTGTGCGGGCAGACTTCCTGGCAGATGTCGCACCCGGCGACCCAGTCGCCCATCTGCGCCATGAGTTGCTCATCGATCGGAGAGCGGTGCTCGATCGTCAGGTAGCTGATGCACCTGGTCGCGTCTACCGAATAGGGTGTGATCGCGTCTGTCGGGCACGCGTCGATGCATCGCGTACACGTGCCGCAGTGGTCTTCATAGCTCGGCTGATGAGTCGGCTTGTCGAGCTTCATCGTTGTGAGGAATCCGCCGAGCACCATCCACGACCCGAGCGTTGGGTTGATGACGAGCGTGTGCTTGGCGATCCAGCCAAGTCCGGCGCGAGCGGCGAACTCTCGCTCGTTCATCGGGGCGGTATCGACAAAGGCACGGAACTCCTCTCCCGGAAAAATGACCCGGGCTTCGTCGCAGATCGTGTGCAGCCTTTTCTTGATCGCCATGTGATAGTCGTGGCCTCTGGCGTACCGGGCGATGCGCCCGACGCCCGGCACGACCGTGTCTGCAGGCTCGTCACGCGTGGCGTAAAGGTCTGCGACCATCACGACCGACTGAGCACCTTCGAGAACCTGGTTCGGATCCTGTGTTGCGCCGAAGTGCTCGTCGAGATAGGCCATCTCGCCGTGCTTGCCCGCGTCGAGCCACTGGCGGAACTCGGTGCCCCATCTTGGCGGGTCGGCATCGCACACGCCGGCGAGCGCGAAACCCTGAGCCTTGCACTTATCGAGAATCCAGGTTGCCGGATCGGAGTCGCCGGCCATGGGGTTGCCTTCGTGTTTACGCGACGGCCTGAGCGCCTGAGGTCAGACCCGCCCACTCGCAGAGCCTGCGGATCGCGCCTGGCATCACTTCGTCAGCGGGGCGGAGCCCTTCGAACCACGCGGCCTCCCACTCGTACACCACGGGCCCACTCCAGCGGCGCTTGGCCAGTGCGCGAACAAACTCCTCGACCGGGCGGATGCCCGAACCGAGTTCGACCGGACCGTTCTCGTCATTGTCGCGCACACGCACGAATCCCAGCTTGGTGCGAAGCATGGTGAAAGCGTCCTCAGGAGAGTCGCCAGCTTCGTCACCGATCGCTATGTCGTATGAGGCTTTGATCAGAGGGCTCGACACGGCGTCGATGAGTTCGGCGATCTGCTCAGCGCTCGAGAAGCTGCCGCCGTTCTCGACGACGAGTGATGTTCCCGTGTGCCGGCAGTGATCGCAGGCCTTGCTCAAACGGCCCGCGATGCGCCTGAGTGCCGACCTGTGGCTTTCCCTTTCGGTCTTCTCGTAACCGAAGACGCGGACGAACGGGCACTCGAGCTGCGCAGCGAGATCGATTGCGCGCTTCGCTTCGCGGATCGCGGCTTCGTTGTCGAAGAGCTGCCCAATGACAGGCGGGTTGATCGGCGCATCGAAGCTGGTACCGGTCGAGATGCTCACGGGCTTCAGACCCGCGGCGTCCAAGATGCTGCGGGTCTTCGCCTCGTCGGTGAGGAACGGGTCACACGCGAACTCGCTGGCGCGGACACCGCCCGTGCGGAACTCGATGCCGTCGCAGCCCGAAGCCTCCGCAATCCGCACCGCCTCAGCGATGGTGAGGCTTGGGCAGGCGAGTGTGCTCATCGCGATTTCGATCATCGAATGCTCCATGCCTCAGGGTGGAGGGCTTGGGTCCGGGAATGTGAAGATGGTAATCAGTAAACGGGCGCGGTCAATCCTCAGAGCCCCGACAGACCTTCCCCTTTCCCCCACTTCATCGGCTCTCAGGCCCGGTTTTCTGGCTTGCTGGCCTCCACATCTGAGAGTTCACCCTGCAGGGGCTCCCCGCCGACTCAGGCGGGGCAGGGGAGATGTCATGAAGCGGGCTAGGACTATCGCGGCAATCGGGATCATCGCGGTATCAGCCTGCGCGATGACCTCGTGCGGCAAAACGCTCAGGGACACGTTCTATGGATCTCGCACATCGGGAATCGCCCCGATCGGTGACGAGCCTGCCAGCGCGGCGCTCTTCAGCGACACTCCCAGGAGTGACCGGCGCGACTCCCTCCGCTAGGCTCAGGCTTTGGCGAAACACGCCGGAGCCACGCGATGCAGAGAGCCGACGACTACGCTGAGTACCTCGACCTTGAACGGCTGCTGAGCGCGCAGCACACGCTGAGCGACCCGCCGCACCACGACGAGATGCTTTTCATCATCCAGCACCAGACCTCGGAGCTCTGGATGAAACTCGTGATCCACGAGATGTGCGCCACCATGGTGTACATCCAGCAGGACCAGCTCGAGGCGAGCTTCAAGATCATGAGCCGCATCAAGCACATCCAGACGCAGCTGCTCAACCAGTGGTCGGTGCTCGCGACGCTCACACCCTCGGAGTACGCGCAATTCAGGCACGTTCTTGGCACCGCCAGCGGTTTCCAGAGCCCGCAGTACCGGATGATCGAGTTCCTGATGGGCAACAAGAACGAGCGGATGCTGGAGATGCACGCGAAGAAGCCCAAGGAGTACGCGGAGCTCAAGGAAGCACTCAACGCGCCGGGCATCTATGACGAGTTCCTGCGTCATCTCTCTCGCAAGGGGCTGCCCGTCCCCAAATCGCACACCGAACGCGACTGGTCAAAGCCTTACGAGCAGTCCGATGAGGTGACCGCGGTCCTGTGCACGATCTACGAAAACCCGGAGGAGTACTGGGATGACTACGAGATGTGCGAGAAGCTCGTGGACATCGAGGAGGCGTTCACGCTCTGGCGCTTCAGGCACATGAAAACCGTCGAACGCATTATCGGCTACAAGACCGGAACGGGCGGCACAGCGGGGGTTTCATACCTTCAGCGCATCGTCAGTCAGCAGTTCTTCCCCGAGCTCTGGCACGTGCGGACAAACCTCAAGGAAGTCTCCGACTGATCACGCAGCGCTCGAGTCCTGATCTATTGGGAAGATGAGCGTGAACTCGGTGCCCCGGCCCGGCTCTGAGTGGACCTCGATGCGTCCGCCGTGCTCTTCGATGATCCGGCGGCTGGTCGGGAGCCCGAGCCCGGTGCCCGATGACTTGGTCGTGAAGTAGGGCTTGAAGATGCTTGCGAGCATCTCTTCGTCCATGCCATTGCCCGTGTCTGCAACACGGAGCCTGGCCTCTCGCTGCTCGCCGTCGTCCGCGATCTCTGTCCGCAAGTAGATCTCGCGAGGCCCGCCGCCTTCACTTGGCTCGCCCATCGCCTGGAGCGCGTTGAGGAGGAGGTTTAGGACCGCCTGCTTCACGAGCGGCCCATCGACGTCGGCGACGACTGAATCCGTTGAAGGTGTGACATAGAGCCTCACCGATTGCCGTTCAGCCTGAGGATGGAAGAAATCTGCTAGCTCCCCCACCATCGCGTTCAGATCCGTCGGGCTCGGATCGAGCTTTTTCTCGCCCGCAAAGTCGAGGAAGTCTGTCAGGATGTCCTTGAGCCTCTCGATCTCTCGCTGAAGCGCATCGACTCGGCGACCCAGCCTTGCACGATCATCCTGCTCGATCTCGAGTTCCGCGAGAGACTCTGCAAGCAGTTGGATGTTGAGCCTGATGGTCGAAAGTGGGTTCTTGATCTCGTGGGCCAGACCGCTGGTCATAGAACCGAGTTCGGCGAGCCGTTCAGCGGATCTGGCTCTTCGTTCGGCTCGGCGGACGCGCACGATCTGTTTGCGAGAATTTGCTCTGGAGAAGAGCGTGGAGACCGCGCCGCCTACAGCGAGACCAACACCACCTGCAATCAGCCAACCGACCACGTCCGACATGCAAGGAGGATAGGTGCGGAATTACTGCCGGCTCGTCCTGGCGTGCGACCGCCTCGGAACGACAGTCACCTCGACAGAGTCGTCGCGTACAACCCGCGTTGCACGCCAGCCCTTGTCGCTCTTGGACGCGTCGTACTCAACGTGCGAGCCATCCTTGAGCGCTCTGAAACCGTCGCCTTCGATGCAGGTAAAGTGAATAAAGATGTCCTGGCCTTCAGGCCCGACGACAAAGCCGAAACCTTTGCGAGAATCAAACCATTTGACGACACCCCGCGCGCCGACAATTTCGCTCGATGACTCGGTCATCCGAGTACCCCCTAACTACCAGGCGCCGAGGAAACGAGAAGTGCTCACACGCGAACCAGAATGGCTTGGTGTGAAAGTGCAACCGAACGAGAATCAGTTGCACCCCTGACACGGCGCTGGTTGTACAGCAGCCAGAAGGCTGCGAGAAAGACCCAACACCCGAGCCAACCCCCCGGTGCTGGACAACCCAATGTACCGGAACCCGCCGTGTCGCGTCAATCCGGGGATTGGGTATACAAACAGAGCCCCGACTCGAAGCCGGGGCTCTGGATAAGTGCCTCTATGCACCACCCGTTCGGGCGGATTTGGATGAATAGCGAATTTACTCGGCGGTCGCGGTCGCTTCGGCGTCCTCTGACTCGCCCTCTTCGCCCTTCTTATCGGCTTCTTCCTTCAAGAGAGCCTTGCGGCTCAGCTTGATGCGGCCCTGATCATCTACGTTGATGACCTTGACGCGGATCGAATCGCCCACGTTCACGACGTTGGTGACTTTCTCGACGTAGCCGTCGTCGAGCTCTGAGATGTGGCACATGCCGTCGGTGCCTGGAGCCAGCTCCACGAAAGCGCCAAAGTCCTTCACGCTGACAACCTTGCCCTCGTAGATCGCACCGACCTTGATCGATTCGCAGAGTGCCTCGACCTCGGCGAGCGCGGCCTTAAGGGAAGTCATGTCGGTGGACGAGATGAAGACGGTGCCGTCTTCCTCGACATCGATCTCGACGCCGTGCTTGTCCTGGAGGCCGCGGATCATCTTGCCGCCGGGGCCGATGAGCTTGCCGATCTTGTCTGGATCAATCTTGATCGTCTCCATGCCCGGAGCGAAGTCGCTGATCTCATCGCGGGGCGCTGGGATGGTCGTCTCCATCTGAGTGATCAGATCGATACGGCCTTCCTTCGCCTGGTCGAAGATCTCTTCGATCTGCTTCATCGACAAGCCGCGAGCCTTGAGGTCGAGCTGGATGCCCGTGATACCCTCGCGTGTGCCCGAGACCTTGAAGTCCATGTCGCCGACGAAGTCCTCTTCGCCGAGGATGTCGGTGACGAAGACCTCGTTGT
>WUAK01000002.1 GCA_009827205.1 Phycisphaeraceae bacterium
CTCGATGAGAGCGGCTATGCATTCCCGATGCAGTTCTGGGTGCAGGCTGTCGCCGCGGGGCTTTCGATCGCCGAGGTCCCGATCAAGCTGATATACAACGACATGACGCGCAGCTTCGGCGGCCCGCTCGATGACCGGGACGTTCGACTCAACCACTACCGCCGGGTGCTGCACTGCGAACTGACCAGGTGCGCAAGCAGGCTGCCGACCGAGGCGGTCGCGGACGTGACCGAGAAGGCGTGTTGCGGCTCGTGACACAGCCCTCGACCCAGCAGGCGATGGACATCACGCTCGATCCGACTCCAAAGAGTTGGGCGAGCCTCGTCCAGGGCCACAACACGAGTGATCGGGCAAAGCGTTTACGCGAGCAGCTCGGCCTTTCGACGAACAAACCGATCATCATGGCTGGCCACCAGGCGCAGCTGTGGCACCCGGGAATCCTGGCCAAGCTCTTTGCAGCCAAGTCGCTCGCGGATCGAGTGGGCGCTGAGCTCGCGTGGCTCGTTGTCGATATGGATAACAACGACGCGCTCTCGCTTCGCGTCCCGGCGCGTGTGGGCGAGGGGCCAATGCAGGATGTGCTCGTGGACTTCGTGCCCCCGGCGAAGCGGGGCGTGAAGAAACCGACCGGGCTGACCGACGCGGTCGCGCCGGCGGCGATCGATCTCGGCGCGGGCGCCAAGCCCGCGACCGACGGGATCGCGCACAGGCTTGAGCTGATCTACGAGGCTCTGACACGTCACGCAGGCGAGGCCTCGGTCGCGAGACAGGTCACACGTGCACTGTTCGAGATGCTGCGCGATGTGATTGAGACGCCCAAGGTCGTGTACCCGAGTGATTTCATGAAGACCGAGTTCTTCGATGAGATCAGATCACTCGCCTCGGAAGATCCGGGCGGGTTTGCCGGCGGGTTCAACGACGCGGTCGACTGCGTTGCAGACTCGGGCGTGGCGAAGGTGTCATTGCCGAGCGAAGAACTCCCGATGTGGCGCATCGATGAGCGAGGCCGCCGCCAGCGCGCGCGTGCGGGCGATGCGCGGGGCCATGAGACGCTGCTGCCCGGCGGACTGCTGATGAGCGGGATGATGCGGGCCGCGGGCTGCGACCTGTTCATCCACGGCACGGGCGGGCGGAGTTACGAGCCGATCAACGACAAATGGCTGACCCCAATACTCGGGCAGGGGCTTGCTCCGTTTACAACCGCGACCGCGACGCTGCATATGGACTTTGGGGACGAGGGCACCGTGAGTCAGCAGGAAGCAAGGAACGCGCGATGGCGGGCGCATCACGCGAGACACCAGCCCTCGATGCTCGGCGAAGAGCAGCTTCAATCACGGAAGATGGAGCTGGTCGGCGAGATCGACGCACTCCCGAGGCGGAGCAAAGCACGCGATACGAAGTACGCCGAGATGCAGGGCTTGCTGGGCGAGATGCGCAGAGCGCACTCGGGTGAGATCGATGAGCTTGAGCGTGAGGCCGGTCTGACCGAGCGGCGAGCGGCGGAACACAGGCTCCGGACGGACAGGACCTGGTCTTGTGCTTTGCACGAGCCCAGCAGGCTTGCTGAGCTGGCAAAGGCAATCGACGACGCGATGGGCGCGTAAGCTCTTCCCATGCGATTGCTGTATCTGACCCTGATTCTGCTGGCATGTTCGCTGGGTTGTTCAGACGGGGATGCGTCTACAGAGCACGCCGGCACGACGCGCATCGTCGTTCTCAGCCCCGCGGCGGCGGACATCCTTATAGACCTCGATCGCGCCCGACTCATCGTCGGTCGGCACAACTTCGATACACAGCTCGACAGCTCGATCCCCGC
Organism: Phycisphaeraceae bacterium; assembly: GCA_009827205.1. GTDB lineage: Bacteria > Planctomycetota > Phycisphaerae > Phycisphaerales > UBA1924. The sequence goes on from WUAK01000002.1 coordinate 1,817, forward strand.
GGTCGGTGACCAGAGCGCGATCGATTACGAGATGCTGCTCTCGCTCGATCCAACCCACGTGATCGTGCAGACCGAGAGCCAGCCGATCCCCGCACGGCTTCAAGAACTCTCTGGGTCTGCCGATTTCGAGATCGTCAACATCTCAACACTCTCGCTTGATGGTGTTTTGGCTTCGACGCAGATTCTTGAAAGGCAATTCGCACCCGACACCGGGCTCGCCGAGAGGTTCCAGAACTCGATAAGGCAGCGCACAGGCACAGCGACCTTCGAGGGCGGCGTGTTGGTCGCGATGTACTGCTCCCCCACCGTCGATGTGCTTGGGCCCGGTTCGGCGCACCAAGAGATCATCGAGAGGCTCGGGTACGCACCCGCGATCACGGACGGGAAGCCCTACATGCCACTCGACGGCGAGGATCTGCTCGCGCTCGATCCAGGGGTGATCGTGCTCATCCAGCCAAAGGATCAGGGGGACGGCCTGTCTTCGACGGTTCCAAGCCCAGAACAGCTAGGCATCCTCTCAGAGCTTGAGGTGGTCGCGGTCACCGAGGGACGGGTTATCCTGATTGACGATCCTCAGTCGCTCACGTCTGGGACATCGCTTATCGGTGTGATCGAGAAGCTCGAACAGCAACTGGAGGCGCTTTCGCCGCTAGGATCGCAGCACGATGACGACCAAGGCAGAGACAACACAGAGGCTCGACCCGGTTGAGATGCTCGGCGAGCGATTCGTCGCAGCCATCGGTGAGGCGTTCGCCGAGGAACTCGGGGATCGCAGGGTCGACCCGCTGATCACACCCAGCAAGAACACACAATTCGGTGACTACCAATCCAACGCCGCGATGTCGCTTGCCAAGCAGCTCAAGATGAAGCCCCGCGATGTCGCGGAGCGCATCGTGGAGAAGCTGGATTTGGGAGAGATCGCCGAGCCCCTGGACGCGTCGTCGATCGCGGGACCGGGCTTCATCAACGTCAGGCTCAGGCCCGAGGCGCTGGCGTCGCTGGTCACAGAGCTCGACCGCCCGGGACTGGGCGTCGAAGCCGAGAAGCAACAGACGATCGTCGTCGATGTCTGCGGCGTGAACCTCGCGAAACAGATGCACGTCGGGCACCTCCGCGCGACTGTCATCGGTGACGCGATGGCGCGCACCCTCGAGAAGCGCGGGCACAAGGTCGTTCGGCAGAACCACGTGGGCGACTGGGGTCTGCCCATCGCGATGGTGACCGACAAGCTCATGCGCGAGGTGAGCGCGGGGCACCTGTCGATGGACAGCGTCACACTCGACGATCTCGACAGGCTCTACAAGATTGCCAAGGAAGAAAGCTCGCCCGACGCGAAGGGACTCAAGGCTGCTGAGCGCTTCAGCTTGGGCCCGAAGGTGCAAGCCGAGCTTGAGGCGCAGGTCGCTGGCGCGACGGAAAACCTGGAGCGAGCGAAGCAGGCTCTTGTGAAACTCCAGTCGGGGGATCCGGAGACGGTTGCTGTTTGGCAGAAGCTCTACGACGTGACGATGGCCGCTTGCATGGACACGTGCCAAAGGCTGCACACGAAGATCACCGACGAGGCGACGGCCGGTGAGTCGAGTTTCCGCGACAAGCTCGCGGGGATCGTCGATCTGCTGATCGAGCAGGGGCTTGCCGAGGAAGACGACGGCGCGCTCATCGTGCGCAACGAGGGACTCGATCCAACGCTCGTCCGCAAGAGCGACGGCGGGTTCCTGTACGCAACGACAGACCTCGCGGCGGTGCGCAAGCGCGTGCAGGAGATCGGCGCCGACCGTGTGATCTACTGCGTTGATGCGCGCCAGGCCCTGCACTTCAAGCAGGTGTTCGCGACGGCCAAGCGCGCGGGGCTGGCGCGCAAGGCTGGCGCAGCTGAGGACTCAACACTCGAGCACGCCCCGTTCGGGATGGTGCTCGGTGACGATGGCAGGCCTTTTAAAACCCGATCGGGCGAGAACGTCAAGCTGGGCGATGTCATCGACGAAGCCATCGAACGCGCCTCGACGATCACGAAGGACAAGAACCCGGAACTCTCTGACGAGGAACGGGCGCGAGTGGCGCACACCGTCGCAGTCGCTGCGCTCAAGTACGCGGATCTTTCGAGCGACCGCGTGAAGGACTACGTCTTCGATTGGGACCGGATGCTCGCCTTCGAGGGGAACACCGGGCCTTACCTGTTGTTCGCGTATGTTAGGATCATGAGCATCTTCCGCAAGGCGGGCGAGCAGGGCTTGAGTTCCGGATTCGAGGACGCCGAGCTGCTGATCCGAGAGTCAGAGGAGAAGACCTTGGCGCTGACGCTCCTCCGGTACCCTTCGACGGTTGCCGCGGTCGCGCGGTCACTCGAGCCCCACCGTATGTGCGGCTTTTTGTACGAGCTGGCCGGCGCGTTTAGCCGGTTCTTTGAGAAGTGCCAGGTGCTCCGCGCCGAGGACGAGTCGGTGAGGCTCTCACGTCTGAGGCTTTGTGACCTGACCGCGCGTGTCCTTGCCGACGGCCTTGATTGCTTGGGTATCGAAACGCTCGAGCGGATGTGATACGCGTCGAACGAGCACCGCGATACTCACTGCTGGATCTGAAGGAACTCAAAAAAGAACGGACCGGTCCTTTCGGACCGGTCCGCGTTTGATTCAGAGAATCAGGATCTGATCAGAGGATCAGAAGGTGACCTGAGCCTGGCCCAGGACGGAGACCTGACCACCCTCGGTATCGGTGAGGAGGCCAGCGTTGGTGTTCTGGCTGACGAGGCCGCCGGTCTCGGTCGTGGCATCAACGAAGATGTTGACCTGAGCCGAGAGCTTGACAGCCTGGCTGTTGGCGAATGGGAAGTGGTTGACACCGACTGCGATGGTGTTGAACGGATCTGCATCACCAGCACGGTCGTCGTCGGGGTTGACGCAGTCCCAGGCAGCGAAGACTTCGGTGCCCTCTGAGACGAAGTAACCACCCTGGATAATGAGGCCCAGGTCGAGGAACTCGTCCGGAGCAGCGTCAGCATCGACCTGACGGAGGTTACCGGCGGCGTAGACGTTCCAGCCTTCGCCCGAGTCCATCAGGAAGTCGGCACCACCCTGGATGATGGTGACATCGCTGGAGCCGGGCTGATCGGCGTTCTGCTGGATGTGGAAGTAACCACCGACGATCATGGCGTCCTCGTGGCCGGTGCCGACCTTACGGAGGGTCTTGAAGTAGTCGTCGACCTGGCCTTCGATCGCGAAGTCACCGCGAGCGGTGAATGCCCAGTCGCCGTCGTTGGCGGCGTTGTAGGGGGTGTCGGCGGTGTTAGCACCGTCGTGGAACGCACCGGTGAAGCGCCATGTGTTGCCTTCATCGGTGTGGCTGACTGCAGCACCCTGAACCTGACCAGCGCTGAAGACGGCGTCCTGAATCGAACGCTCGATCTTCTGTGTGTGGTTGTCTTCCTGGAAGGTTTCGCGGGTGACGGGGGCGGTCCACTGACCGACCCAGCCGCTGGTGCCGTTGCCGAAGTCGTGAGCGATGTAGGCATCCATGAGGCCGAACGAGCCGGACTCATTGATGTAGATCTCGATCTTGTAGGTGGTATCGGGGCTTGCGACCGAACCATCGAAGATCAGGCGGGTGTCAGGAGTCGAGAAGCCGGTCTCGAAGTCATCCTGAGCGCCGCCGTTGTCGTCGAGGGCTGTGATCGTGTAACGGGTCTGGTGCCAACCGCTGAAGTTCAGGGTCGAGCTGCCGTCGGCCGAGGTCAGGCCGAACTGTGAATGATGGGCAGCGGAGCTACCCAGGAGGCTGGTGCGCTGCTGCGCGTCAGCCATCACCTCTGCCGCGTACTCGCGGGTCTGATCGAGGCTCTGTGCGGTTGCTGCGGAGGCCGCGAAAGCGGTACCTGCCGTTACCAGTAGACGAATCTTCGGACTCATGACGTGCCACTCCTTGCTACGTGTCGCGCTACGTGTCGCGATTGCTCGTGCAGGCCTTTGCCTCACGATGCGGGCTGGTCGCGGCGCTCACGCGGCGTCGCATAAGTCTCTTCTACCCGCACGCAGGTTGCCAAACTTACTCCTGCATGATCTGAATCTACCAGCGGATCAAAGGGTCGTTTCGCTTGAATAATGCGGCCCTTTTGTCTGACCCGGCCGAGCTTGCGATCCCTCGCCAAGACCCGACATCATGCGGACACAGACGACATAGTCTGATGCCCTTCAAACCGGTACCCGGCATCCTGCCCTGGCCCGACCGACACACGTCTCCAACGTATGCCCTAACTAACTTACTCATGTACCCCCAGAGAGGGAGAGGCAAACCGAACGCCTCCAGCGTCCGATTACCTAGAACACTAGGCATCGGAAACTTATCCGGCGAGACGCCAAAATCGGGCTGTCAATACTCTGTCGCGCAACAAAAAAACCCATAAGGGCTTTCTCCGGGGGGCAAACAGGCTGTGAAGCCATTGTGAAGAAGCCCTTGACAAGCGGGTTTCGGGTTGGTCGCTCTGGACCGAGTCCCTACCCTCTCCGCGTAAGAGGCGATCGGATTACCATACTAAGTTTTGGGTATGTAATCACCCAAAACAAGTGGTTCGAGCTGGGGGCTGCCTAATGCACGAGAGCCGGCACATCCTCGTTGTCGAAGACGAGCTCGATCTCGCGGAGTTGCTCAGGTACAACCTGAACGTCTCTGGTCACAACGCTGAGGTCGTGCACTCGGGGCAGGCCGCGCTCGATGCCGTCGCCGCTCGCAAGCCCGATCTCATCATCCTCGATGTCATGCTCCCTGAGATCGACGGCATCGAGGTCGCCAAACGCATCAAGTCCTCAACAGAAACCTCTGACGTCCCCATCATCTTTCTGACCGCCAAGTCCTCTGATGAAGACCAGATCCGCGGGCTAGACGCTGGCGGCGACGATTACGTCACGAAACCCTTCTCCGTCAAAGTGCTGCTTGCTCGGGTCGTCGCGGCACTCAGAAGGAGCGCCAAGGGCTCATCTGAAAGTGAGATCCTCGAGATCGGCCCCATACAGCTGGACACCGACAAGCACGAGGTGATGGTGGATGGCTCGAGCGTCAGGCTTACGCTGACGGAGTTCAAGCTGCTGGCCACGCTGATGGCGGGCCCGGGCCGGGTGCTCTCAAGGCGTGGGCTGATCTCCAACGCGATTGGACCGGGCATCACGGTGACCGAACGGACGATCGACGTACACATCGCAGCGATCCGCAAGAAGCTGGGCGAGCACGGCTCGATGATCCAGACCGTTCGCGGCGTCGGGTATCGCCTCGTTGATCCCGAGAGCTAAGCCACGAGCGAAGCCCAATCCCCGCCTATCTTCACGAACGGACCATCCTGTCCGTCGGTGAACGGGACAAATCAAGCCCTATGGCACGCATCGGCAAATACGAACTCTGGCAGCTCTGCGTCGCGCTCGCGCTGACGGCGCTGCTCGTTGCATCGCTCATGGTGGGCGTGCGGGCCTCGGCGATGGTGACCGGGGTGTTCTTCGGCGTCTCGGGTGCGTGGTTTGTGGTTGCGCTGGCTGGCTTTCTGAGTGAGCGCGCAAGGGCGGTCGGGATCGGCGAGCCCCTGCCGACGATCGAGAGCGCCACCCGCGATCCCAGGATTCAGCCGAAACCGCTTCGCGACCTGAACCGGCTTATCGAATCGATCGGCGACCCGGTGATCGCGGTCTCACCAGAGGGGAAGGTGATCCTGGCGAACTCGCGGGCTTCGAAGATCCTGGGGCTTGCAAGGCCGCTCGTGGATCGGTTTGTGGATGAAGTCGTTACAAAGGCGGAGCTGCTCGATCGGATCTCGCGCGGCAGGCGGGGCGAGCGCTGGCGCGGCTCGGTGCGTCTGCCAAACGCGGACGGCGTGCAGGTGTGCGATGTCTCGATCGTGCCGCTGACAGACGAGATACCCGCGGCCGTGGTCGTCACACTGCGCGACATTACGGCACTCGACGGGGCGCTCCAGCTCAAAACCGACTTTGTTGCAAACGCGTCACACGAGCTGCGGACTCCCATCGCGGCGATCAAGGGAGCCGCGGAGACGCTCTCGATCGCGGGCGGCGACGAGGGCATGCGGAACCGCTTCATCGGGATGATCGAGGCTCACGTCATCAGGCTCGAGGACATGGTCAGCGACCTGCTGGATCTCTCGAAGCTCGAATCCGAGTCGATGGCGATCGAGTCCAAACCTCTGTATATGACAGATCTGGCCGGGGAACTCTCACAGCTGCTCTATGACCTCTGCACGAAGCGGAGCGTCGAGATCGAGTTCGACATCGACGACGAGGCACAGACGATCACTTCGGACAAGAGGCTGCTTGTGCTGATCTTGAAGAACCTCTGCGAGAACGCCGCGAAGTTCACCGCCGAGGGCACTTCGGTCAGTGTGTCGGTCAAGCCCATCGATCACTCGTGGGAGTTCCGCGTCTCCGACCGAGGGCAGGGGATCCCTCTCCAGCAGCAGCAGCGAATCTTCGAACGCTTCTATCAGGTTGACCCTTCACGCTCGGGTGAGCAGCGCGGCACGGGGCTCGGGCTTGCGATCGTCAAGCACGCGGTCAGGCTTCTGCAGGGCGATGTCGACGTTGAATCCGTCTGGAACCAGGGCACGACGATGGTTGTGACTCTTCCCAAGCAGATCGATCCGAGCACGATGGCTGAGTCAGTTTGAAGGTGGCGCGATGTCCATGCCGGAGAGCGCACCGAGATTGTGCACGAGTTCACCGACGATCGCGCGGTTGAACGTGTCGTTCTCGAATTCCAACGAGGTGACGCTGATCTCGATCGGGACGGGGCCCTCATCCTCGGCCGGCCAGTTTTCGAGGGTGGTCAATTCGATGAGGACGTGGTCGTCGTAGATTGAGATGATCTCATAGCGAGCGATTGAACCGGCCTCGCCCGAGCCGACCTCGGTATGCGTGACACGGATGGACTCGGACCTGAGCCGGCTGCGGCTGAATGCGGCCTGGATGTCGTTCCAGTCCGCTACGACCACAGCCGGGAACTCGCCCTGGTAGGACCTTGGCTGCTTGACGGGTCCGGTGCAACCCACTGATGCAAGGAATGCCGTGAAGACTACCACCAGATGTGGGCAGTCTAGAAAGATCCGCCTTCGTTTTGCGGATTGGACCAACGACAGCCGAAAGCGTGTACGATTTTGGGTACAGATCGTGTCCATGCCAGAGCCTTGTCGGCTTTCGGCGGAGAAACCACTTGGAAATCACTGTCCGCATCCCGGTGACCGGCGACTGGGTCCGCTTCGCGGGCGCCGCTGAGGCAAACCTGAAGCTCGTTCGCGAGTCTCTCGGTGTAAGCATCGCCGCCCGCGATGGCGTGGTGCAGGTGCAGGGACAGGAAGAGCCCGTGTGTATCGCCAAGGCGGTACTGGACCGGATGGCCGAGCTTTCTGCCAAGGGTCACCAGTGCCAGACGGGCGAGGTGCAGGATCTGATCGCAGACGAGACCGCGGGGCAGGCGCTGCACATCACGGGTGAGGACCCGGACGATGTCCGCAGCGTGTCCTGGGAAGGCGACCTGCAGGTCTACTCGGCGGGCAGGCGCATCCGCGCTCGCAGCGACAACCAGCACAAGTACATCGAGTCGATCCGCAAGAACGACCTGGTGTTCGGGTCGGGCCCAGCGGGAACCGGCAAGACGTATCTCGCCGTGGCGTGCGCTGTGCACCTGCTCAAGCAGGACAAGGTGCGAAAGATCATGCTTGTCAGGCCAGCTGTCGAGGCGGGCGAGAAGCTTGGCTTCCTGCCGGGTGATCTGGAGGCGAAGGTGCACCCGTACCTGAGGCCGCTGCTCGATGCGCTGCATGACATGCTCGACTTCGACACGATCCGCAAGTTCATGGAAACTGATGTGCTCGAGATTGCGCCGCTTGCGTACATGCGAGGCAGGACACTGAACCACTCGGTGATCATCCTCGACGAAGCTCAGAACACGACGGCTTCGCAGATGAAGATGTTCCTCACGAGGCTCGGGCACGAGTCGAAAATGATTATCACTGGAGACCCGTCTCAGACGGATCTGAACAACCCGGCGCACAGCGGGCTGATCGACGCGGCGCGTCGGTTCAAGGATGTGCCAGGCGTGAGCTTTATCAGGCTCCAGAACTCGGACGTGGTGCGTCACCCGCTCGTGCAGCGGATCATCGAGGCGTACCACTCGGACGGGCCTCACCACTAAACAAGAAGACGAATGGCCAAAGAGAGCAACAAACCGACCGCCCGAGGCGGGCGCGCCAGGCGGAAGCTGGCGGTCAAGCGAGAGACCCTGACCCTCGCCAGGCTCGTGCGCCAGATCTCGCGCTCACCCGAGCTGGGTTGGGCATCGCTGATCGTGATCATCTTCACGCTCGTGAGCGCGGCGATCACGTGGTGGGCGTCTACCGAGCCCATGGTGGCGGTCGATGACACAGCCAAGCGGACGGTGCTCGCGCGGGTCCCTGTGCAGCTGATGAATGTAGAAGCAACCCGCATGGCGCGGGAGCAGGCCAGGCAGCGCGAGCCACGGGTGTACACGCCCGACGAGGCGATGATCGCAGATGTGCTGACTTCGCTCGAACGGCTGCCCGCCCAGATAGCCGACGCAGAATCTGTTGAAGATGTGGACACGGAGCTCAGGCGCACGTTCGCGATCGGGACCGAGGCGTTTGCGGCCCTCAAACAGCGCGTGGGTGAGAACGGACAAGCAACCGAGGCTTGGCGCACAAGGCTTGAGTCGCTCAGGCGTCAGCTCGAGAGGCGCCCGATCCTCGACGCAGAGACGTACAGGCGCGAGAACGAGTCGCTCGGTGAGAGCATCCAGCTCTCGTTCGCCTCGGCGCGGCGGAGCGTGCTCGCGTCGGGTGTGATCAACGGTGAGGACTCAGACCAGCTCGCGGGTGTCGCCGAAGAGATGGCAACGCAGGCGGGCATCGCTGCGGAACTTGTTCAGGTTGTGCGGGCGCGGCTCGCGTCGATGGGAGGACCGACTTTCCGGTTCGATCAGCAGGCGACAGGCGAGTTGCAAGATACGGCTGCCGCGCGTGTCGAGGATGTCGTGAACGACCATCCCGCGGGTGCGGTGATCTTCCGGACGGGTGAGCCAGTTACTGCGACACAGATCGACCTCTTCCGCAAGGAAGCCGAGTCGTTCGCGCAGGCGGGTCCTGCCGGGGCTCTTATGGTCAACAGGTTGGCGCAGCTGCTTGCGTGCTTTGTGATCGCGATCGGTGCGGCCGGGTACGCCGGGCTCTACAGCCCGCGGATCAGGCGCAACGCGCAGCGGATGCTTGGGCTCGCGGTTCTCATGCTCGGCGCGCAGGCGGTGACCGTATTCGGAACCGCTGCGGCTCCGGAGCTACGGGGTGTGACGGTGATGGCGCCGACCGTCTTCGCGACGGTGATCCTGCTGATCGCCTACGACCCTCGCGTCGCGATGGCGATCGGCGCCCTGATCGCGGTCCTCGTGTGCCACTCGCTCAAGGAACCCGTCGCGACACTCGCGGCGCTCATGGCCGGTGTCGGCGTCGCGGCGTGGCAGCTCTACGAGATCCGTGACAGACGCACGCTCATCCGGGCGGGCTTTGTCATCGGTGCCACGCTCGCGGGTGCGACAGCCGTCGCAGGGCTCGTTGGCAGACCCGGCGCGAGGCCCCCGGCGTTCGACCGCGTGCTCTTTGACGCGATCACCGCGGGCGCGGGGGGCGTCCTCGTCATGGGTGTGACGCTGTTCATCCTGCCCACGATCGAGAGGCTCTTCCAGATCACAACGGGCATGACGCTCATCGAGCTGCGTGACCCGAAGCAGCGGTTGCTGCGTGAACTCCAGCAGCGCGCACCTGGCACGTACAACCACTCGCTCAATGTCGCGTCGATCGCGGAGACCGCTGCGGACGCGATCGGAGCCGATTCACTGCTGACCTACGTCGGCGCGCTGTACCACGACGTGGGCAAGATGAACAAGCCCGAGTACTTTGTTGAGAACCAGGCGGGCGGGCCCAGCAAACACGACAAGCTGAGCCCGGCGATGAGCCTGCTCGTGATCGTCGGACACGTCAAGGACGGTCTGGAGCTAGCGCGCGAATTCGGTTTGCCACGCAAGCTGCACACGTTCATCGAGGGGCACCACGGCACGACGCTCGTGGAGTACTTCTACGACCGGGCCAAGAAACAGGCCAAGAGCAAAGCCGAGGACGCGGGCGAGTCCAAGCAGTCTGAGCTGCCGGAAGAGATCGAGTACCGCTACCCGGGGCCCAAGCCCCAGACGAAAGAAGTGGCAATCCTGATGATCGCAGATGCGATCGAGAGCGCGACGAGATCGATGAGCGAGCCGACGGCGAGCCGGATCGAGTCTCTCGTGCACAGCATGGCTAAGAAGCGCCTTGAGGACGGGCAGTTCGACGAGTGCGGGCTGACGCTCAAGGACCTGCACACGATCGAGGAATCCGTCGCCAAAAGCGTGACTGCGATCTACCACGGCCGGATCAGTTATCCGGCAGGCGAGACGGGCACCACCGCCTGAGAACGCGCCGAACCTCAGAAACCCGGAATACACCGGCCATCGTGTGATATAATCGTAAGAGATGTTCGGCCGTTGCATGCTCATCTGGCTCGTGCTGCTGCACTCGTTCGTGCACCCTGGCTTCTCTTTTGGAGGGAATGGGTCGCTCAATGATTGCCTCACACAATCGGTTTGCGCACCGAACATGTCGTGCGTTACCGATTCCGGCTGCTGCTGCGAAATCAAACCGTCGGACGACATCCCGGCGCCCGGGCCGGTTCATCTCCCCACGCGCAACGGCGTGGAGCTGATCACTTCGCCTCTGCCTAGTCTTCAGGTTCTCATTGCCGAGTCCGATGCCGGGCTGTACCAGGTGTTGCCCGCCCCGTCGATCGAGCCTGAGGCGCATTTGCGCAGGCTCTCGCGGCTGTGTGTCTGGCGAACGTAGCGACGGCATGCGCGCGCTCATAGCGCGAAGGCCACGTTTCGTTTCGACTTCCAGAACACACTTACACGGAGCAATCCAATGAAATCCATCTTTCTTATCGCTGCGCTTGTTGGCGCAGTACTTCCCGGGTGCGCGTCGCAGCCGGGCACCGATTCTCATGACCATTTGGCCAGTCAGCCCGCGGCGAGCGCTGTTGCTGAGAACATGGACGAACGACTGAACACCGGCCTCAACGAGGCCCGTGTCAACGGGCTGAGTTGTCCGCTTTGCGCCGAGAGCCTGAGCGCCGTCATGGGCAGGGTCGAAGGCGTCGAGTCGGTCAAACTCGATCTCGACCGGGGTGTGGTCATTATCAGTATTACAAAGCCAGCCCCAACTCGGGAGCAGGTCGCTAGTGCAATCGCTGATGCCGGATTCACTTTCGTCTCGTTCCTCGAGCGCGACGGAGGCTGAACCATGCAATCAAGCTTCCAGTTCCTAAGGGCATGCGCGATCGGTCTGATCGCGGCAGCGAGCACAATCCAAGTCGCGGCGGCTCAGCAACCGACGAACTCGCCCTCGGCGACACTTCCGGGTCCGGGACTTTTCACGTACCGCCCGATGTTTCGCTTTGATAAGTTTTCTGATGCACCCGGGGGCGCGGATGGGAAGGCTGAGCGCTTCAGGTTCATGAACCACGTCATGTACGGCGTCGCGCCCGAGTGGGGTCTATTCGCCGATCTCTCGTTCGTCGATCGTGACGTCGAAACCCCCGGCGGCGATGATGATGAATCCGGGCTCGGGGACACTCGGCTTGGTGTGAGCCACCGCTTCTACCGGAATGACTTTGGCCCGATCGAAACCTTTCGAGCCGCGGCGAACTTCTCGCTTCGGATGCCAACCGGTGATGAGGAGTTCACCAACGACACCGTCAACCCGTCATTCGGGATAAGCACCACAACCATCCTGGGGCGCCACGGCATCGGCTCATCAGCTCGGTATGAGATCACGACCGGTGCGACCGACAGCCCGGTTGATGCGGGCGATGGGCTGGCCGATCATCTGATGCTCGCCGGCTCGCACCTCTACCGGATCAGGCCTGAGAGTTACGCCGAGGGAGGCAATGTCGCGGTGTACTCACAGGTCGAGCTTCTCGGGCATTTCGAGACCAACGGCGATGCGAGCCTCGATGCGGCCCTTGGGGTGCTGGTCGAGGCCCCCAGGTGGGCGGCCGAATGCTCCGTCATCCTCCCGGTCGCCCAAGACCTCGATGAGCGGCCCGAGAGCGAGCTCGGGCTGGCTCTCGGGGTTCGTTTCCTGTTCTAAACCGGTTATTCTCGGGCCTTTGTGTCGATATCGACTTGAGCGCGAACCGCCGGGAAGACCGGCCGGTCCAACCTATGGGAAAGGCCGATTGATCCAAAGCGGAGTATCCCAATTCGAAGAGCCCGGTTCGGGCAAGGCGCACGCGGTCAGTGATGAGCGGCTGCTGGCGCGGTTTGTGTCTGGAGACGACGAGGCGCTGGGCGAACTTGCAGCGCGGTATGAGGCCCAACTGATCGGCCTCTGCACCGGCATGCTGGGCGACCGGGCGCTTGCGATGGAAGCGGTTCAGGAGACGTGGCTGCGCGTGATCAGGCACGGCAAGACATACGACGGCAGGGCGAGCGTGAAAACGTGGATGTACCAGATCGCAATCAACCGCTGCCGAGACCTCGGCAGGGCGCGCGGCGCGCGCACGAAGCGTGAACTCGTACACCACCAGCGCGAGGGCGACATCCGCAAGGGCAGGAGCGAAAGCGATGGGAAGACTGTTGACCCGAGACTTGAGGCTGCCGTGAGCGGGCTCGAGGACCACCAGCGCGAGACGGTGCTGCTCTGCTACCACCGTGGGCTGACGCACAAACAGGCGGCCGAAGTGCTGGGCGTCCCGATCGGGACGATCAAAAGCAGGCTCAACAAGGCGCTCGTGAAGCTGCGCGATGCTCTCGGGAGCGAGACAACGACAGGCAGGGGGATCGAGGCATGAGCGATCCGACCCTGGACAACATCGAACGGGGGCTGCGCGAGATGACCGAGCCTCGCAGCACAAACGAAGGTGAGCAGACAGAGCTCTGGAAGAGGGCGCTCGAGATCTCGCGCGCCGATGAACGCTCGGCGCTGATCCACCCGGGACGCGACGCGGAATTTGAACCCAAACCCACTCGGGGCAGGCGTTTGTTTCTGGCGCTGAACGGCGTGGGTGTGGCGGCGATCGTCGTACTCGCGGCGGGCGTGTGGACGATCGCGATCAACGCGCCTTCGCCCAGCGAACGGGCTACAGCGGCATCACGAGTCGAAACGATGACTGAGCCCTCGACAGACAAACCCGAGATGGTCGCAGGATCGGCTGAACCCTCTTCGAAGATGTTCGAATCCTCGGCGCTCGCTGACACCGGGGAAGCGGAACCTTTCTCTAGAGAGATTGCAGCAGACCGAGGGCGGCCGCAACTCGGGGTCGAGAACGACATGATCGCTGATCTCGGTGATACAGATCTTGAGTCGGACGATCTCAGGCTCCGCCTGAGCCCGGACATGGCGCGATCTCGCGCGGCATCGTCTGGCCTTGCGATTGATGAAGCTGTTGACGATGCGGCACCCGTTGAGATCGCTGCACGCGATGAAGCACTGATGATGCCAGCCGAGGTCGAGGGTGAGCGCCCGCCCGGGATCATGCAGGCTCCGATGGCATTCGAGGAGGGTCGACGGCTCGGCCAGGGCAACGCGGGCTTGTTTGCAACACCAGCGATCGAATCCGCGAGCATCGTGATCGAAGTCGACGATATCGACGAGGCGTACAACATGATGAACGAGCTGCCCGAAGCCGAGTTCGGCGAGTTCAGCGAGATCGATCTCAATGATGCCCGCGCGCTGACTTTGAATTTCTCGCCCTACAGAATGAACGAAGCGCTCGACTCGATCCGTGGTCGCGGCTCGGTTGTTGAGGAATCGCGCAAACCCGACAACCAGCTCTCCCGCGTGAACCTTGCGATGAGCAACACCGCTACCGCGATCGAGCCGATCCGCGAAACACTCGAGGAATACGGCATCCGGCCCGGTATGAACGAGCACGAACGGATGCACGTGCTCGCCAGGATCGATCGGGAAGAGCTTGTCGGCATGGTCGAGCGGGCGATCGCGGACATCGGCCGACAGATCGAGGACGCCAAGCGATCGACCGGGCTCTCGCGGGTCCGGGTCTCGATCAAAGAGAGAGCGGAATCTGATACGATCGAGGAATGACCCCCGAAGCTCCCGCTCTCGAGAAGCAGCGCAAGCCGGAGCGTATCGCCTCGATCGACATCCTCCGCGGGCTAGCCATGATCCTGATGGCGCTCGACCACACCCGATCGTACTTCGGCCCGACACCCTTTGACCCGATCGATCCCGAGTGGACCTCACCCGGGTGGTTTGTCACTCGATGGGTGACTCATTTCTGCGCACCGGTGTTTGTCTTCCTCGCCGGGACGAGCGCGTACATGGTGTACCACCGCGGCATGAGCAAGTCCGAGCTCTCGCGCAGGCTCATCACGCGCGGGATGTGGTTGATTTTCGCCGAGGTCACGATCATCGCTGCGGGGTGGGGATTCCTGTTCGTCGGGATGTGGATGCTGCAGGTGATCTGGGCGATCGGTGTCTCGATGATCGTGCTCGCTCTCCTGATTCATTTGCCTGTCTCGATCATCGGTGCGATCGGTATCGGGATGATCGGCTGGCACAACCTGCTCGATGTGTGGTCGCCGAAGACTGAGAATCAGGTTATTCAGGATGTGTGGACGGTGCTCCATGTGAAACAGCCCGTGCTCTCGCTTGGGATGAATTCGTTCGGAGCGCCTCGTGTATTCGTGGTCTACCCGCTGATTCCCTGGATTGGCGTGATGGCCTTCGGGTATCGCTTTGGTGCTCTGCTCGTGGGATCGAAGTGCGACAGAGTTTGTCTCGCGACGGGCTCGGTCATGATCGCGATGTTCGTCCTGATCAGGGCCTTCGGCGCGTACGGCGACACGAGCGTGTGGGCTTTAAATACTCAAACAGGGATCATGGGGTTCTTGAACACGCAGAAGTACCCGCCCTCGCTGCTCTTCATCCTGATGACACTCGGACCCGCGATACTGTGCATGCCACTGCTCGACCGCGTCGCGAGGGTAGTGCCGAGGCTTGTCGAGCCGGTTCGGGTGTTCGGGAACGTGGCGATGCTGTACTACGTTCTGCACATCCCGCTGACGCATCTTTCCGCGGGGATCTGGTCGCTCATTCACTACAAGAGTTGGATCGGTTGGGTCTTTATGGGCAGCTATCCGGAGAGCTACGAGCCCAGCCTGTGGGTCGTGTATATCTCGTGGGCGCTCATCGTGCTCGCGCTCTATCCGGTTTGTTTGTTGTACGCGAAGCTGCGCAAGCGCAAGCGGTACTGGTGGATGACGTATATCTAGTCCACGAGTTCTGAGACGAAGACCGTTTCCTGTTCGAGGATCCGGTGCACCGGGCATCGGCCGGCGATCTCGTGCAGGCGCGTCCGCTGCTCCTCGGTCAGGTCACCCGTTAACTCGACTTGAACATCGAAGTGGTGCGCCTTCTGGTCGCTGCCCTCCTTCGTGCGGTGCTCATGCCGGACGCGGACGGTGATCGACTCAAGCGGCCAGCCCTTGCGCTGGGCGTACATCTGAGCGGTGATCGACTTGCATCCTGCGAGGGATGCCTCCAGCAACTCATGCGGCGTGGGGCCCTTGCCCTGCCCGCCGTCGCTCGGGTGTGAATCGCTCGTGAAACGGTGCTCGACCTCACCCTTGATGGTGACGAGGGACTCGTAGGGCTCTCTGAGAGTCGTGCTGATCGCGCAACGGCTGGAGATATCTTTCATGCGCAAGGATAGACACCAGCTTCAATCGAGCTGGAAGTACGTATTCACGTGCGACGCGATGTCATCGGATTTCACCATTTCGACAACACTCAGCAGCCTCATCAGATCACGCTGTCGTTTCTCGGCGATGGAGGTCTCGTCGATCTCGCCCGGCTCTGGCTCGCGCACGAATCGGTACCTGGGCTGCGCGTCGGTCACGCTCGTGGGTTCGACGACGCCCATGTCCGCCAGCGCGATGAGCGCGTGCTCGAAAATCCCAGATTGCCCTGTCTTGCCCAGGACCTCGAGCCTGAGCTCGTCGGCGTCGAAGTCCGCGTGGTCGGAGAACACCATGACGCGCACGATCTCTTCCTTGAGAGCCGCGCCGGGGTTTTTCCATTCCGTGAACTGCTGCTGGATCGCCAGGTCGTCCTGCGAGTAGAGAAGCCTGCACGCGCTGGGTTTGCCGTCGCGTCCGGCGCGACCGACCTCCTGGTAGTACGCCTCGACGCTGCCCGGCACCTGCGCATGGATGATGAACCTGATGTCGGGTTTATCGACGCCCATGCCGAATGCGTTGGTCGCGCAGAGCAGCAGTTTGTCTTCGGGACTGGCGTCGATGAACTCGCGGTAGATGCGTTTCTTCTCGTCCGGGCGGAGCTTGCCGTGGTACTTGCGGACGGTCCAACCGGGCAGGCGTCTTCGGATCAGATCAGATAGGCGATCGAGATCCTTGATGAGCGCGAAGTAGACGATGCCCGTGCCGTCGAACTCGGCGCAGGTGCGCTCGATGCGTTTGATCTTGTCTTCGTCATCCCAAGCGTCTTCTGACTCGAGCGCCAGGTTAGGTCTGTCGATCGGCTGGGCGAAGAGCGGCATATCTGATTCCGAGAGCCCCAGTACCCGCCGGACATCGTCGCGGACTTCCTTCGTCGCGGTCGCGGTCAGCGCAACGGTGACAGGATCACCCAGTTGATGCCGGAACTCGCCGACGCGCTGGTACGCGGGTCTCAGGTCGTGGCCCCACTTGGTCACGCAGTGGCACTCGTCGACAGCGAGCAGGTTCACGCCACCCGGGACGGTGCGCAGGGCATCGACGAATTCTGGTTTGAGCATGCGCTCGGGTGTGGCGTAGATGATCTCGTAGTCGCCGCGCGCGAGCTTGTCGTATCGCTTGTCGCGCTCCTTGCGCGACAGGGTGGAGTTGATGTACTGGGCGCGGATGTCCTTCTTTCGGAGGGCCGCGACCTGATCCTCCATCAGCGCGATGAGCGGGCTGAAGACAAGCGTGACACCCGGTGCGTCGGGCTTCTGCGCGGCGATAGTCAGCCCGGGGAGCTGGTAGCAGAGGCTCTTTCCCGAACCGGTCGGCCAGACGACGAGCGCCGACTCGCCCGCGACGAGCCGGTCGACGACGGGCTCTTGCTCGGGTTTGAGCGCATCAAAGCCGAACCGACGGGCGAGGATGCCGGTGGTTGTGGTGAGTGTGTTTTGATCTGTTGCTCTCTTGCTCGACACAAGAGGAGGCTAGGTCGCCCGCCGGCCCGGGGGGACGGCCGCGGGCGGAGGACCCGCGACCGGACATGGCGAGCGCCTGCAACTAGCCCAGGAGCCTGATCAGGGCGCTCGGGTCGATCCTGGCTCCGGCGGACGTGATGCGGACCGCCGAGTTCTCGAGCACGTCGAGTCTCGCCAGCGCCGCGGTCGCCTTCGCGTAATCGGTGTCGCGGATGGAGGACTCTGCCGCGGACAGGCTCTCGATGGCAACTCCGAGGCTCGCGGTTCTGGGCTCGATCGCGTTCCTTTCGAACGCGCCGACCTCGGCCTGCGCGAAGATGACCTCTTGCCGAGCGGCACGGAGTATCTCAAGCGAGCTTGAGAGGTTGTCGCCGTCGATAGCCATCGCGCCTCCCGAGCCGATGTCGGAGAGGGTGTAGTTCTCCCCATCGATCTCGGTTTGGCCAAGGTCGTTGACGGCGGCGCTGGCGAGATCGACCGAGGCGCTCTCGACCGTGAGCGATGACCCGCCTCGCAGGAGATACTCGCCCGCGAAGCTCGTGCTCTGCGCAACGCGGTCTACGGACGAGAGGATGCTGTTGAGCTCCATCTGGTTCGCCTCGCGCTCGGCGTCGGACAGACCCGCCGAGTTTGCGTTGGCGACTGCGAGGCCCTCGGCCTCGATGAGCAGATCAGAGATCTCGCTGTACGCGGAGTCGACGACGCGCGAGGAGCTGCGTGCGCGGTCGAGCGAGCGGGATTCGGCTTCAAGATCGGCAAGCATCGCGCGGAGTTGTTCAGATGAGACAAGACCGGCCGGGTCGTCGGCGGCGCGGTTGATGCGCTGACCGGTGGCAAGCTGCTGGAGCACGCCAGACTTCTGATTCTGGATGATCCCGAGCTGTCGCTGGACCCCGAATGGTTGGAACGGTCCGCCGATTGAACCCATCGTGTGCTCCTCCTCGCGGCTTACCGAGCCGCTCAGAGAGCGTCATAAACAAACGGAGTCTCCGCACATGCTGGATGGTAAATCCGAGCGAGCCTCGCATTGGAAGCGGTGCAGAGCCGTCACAGGCGTCATGGGCGGTTCCGATACCGGACGTATTTCTTCTCGGCATGAGAGGCGGGTTGTAAAAAGAGACAACCCCGCCTGTCTGGCGGGGTTGTTCGTATCGGATTGGATGTGCGATCAGCGGGTGCCTGCTTTCGCGTCGGCGATGAACTGATCCTTGTCAGCGGTGGACATCTCGTTCCAGCCACCCTCGCAACCGGGGCAGCAGAAGCCGACCTTGTTGCCGTTGTAATCGACTGAACCGCCGTCAACAGCGATGGCTTCTCCACCGACCGGGCACGTGGCGTTGACAAAGCCCGCGGCCTGTGCATCGGCCTCTGAGTCACCGCCCGTGGCGCAGGCGTCGCACTGACAGCCGGCAAGAGCGAGAAGGGCAACAGGAAGAACAGCAGCAAAGCGTGCACGCATGACATGACTCCTCAAAAGCTAGCTTGTGTGGTGAGACCGACACCGCCCACCGACTGGTACCAGTCTACGCAACATCGATCGGCTGGTGCGTATTCCCGGATCCAGAGGTTTTATTTGATAACTCGTTCTCATCACGACTGATAGGTTTGGACTCGATTGTGGACCCTGCGATCTGCTTGGCGGGGAGCTTTGCAACTCTTGCGATGAATCCCCACATCAACCCAAGACCAACGAGAACCGCCAGATGGAACATCTCGTGCGACCCGATGACACCCTTGATCAGCGTGGGCTCACCCGTGAACTCGCAGAGAGCACCGACCGTGTAGGCGAAGCCGCCCAAGACGAGCGGGGAGACGAACCGGAGGTTGAACATTTTCCAGGCCGCGACCATGGTGATCGAACCTGCCCACCCCATGACGAGGTAGATCGTGATCCCAAGCCACTCCGGTGTGCTCTCGAAGTATGCCATCTTGAGCGAGATGCCAACGAAAGCGGCGAGCCAGATCGGGATCAGCACACCCCACCTGAGCGGTCCCTTAAACAGGATGACGTGGATCGGTGTGAATGTGCCGGCGATCAGGATGAAGATCGCGGCATGATCAATTCTTTTAAAGACAGATCGCACGGGTGTATCGGCGGGCATCGCGTGAAACAGCCCGCTTGCCGTCAGAAGCAGAACAGCGGATGACACGAACACCGCGAGCGATATCCAGCGCGGCCTGCTCCAGAAAGTACGGCGCACAAGACCGATACCGAGGATAAGAAAGACCACCGCACCGATGAGGTGCGTGAGCGAGCCTGCTGGGTCGGTCAGCCCAAATGCCGTGATCGGTGGTTCCATAGGGGCCATTCTTCGAGAGCGCGTCGCGCGTCTTTCATCAGGGGATCGGGATCATCTCTTCGTCGAGCATCGAGTCGTAGGCGTTGTTCTCGACGAGGTGTGCGGCCATCATTCGCATGTAGAGGGTGGACATGCCGCTGTCGGCTTGCTCCTTGACGTTGAGTTCGACCTTCGTCACAGCATCGGTAGACCGAGTGATCGTGACCACGAGGCGGTCCTGCTTGAAATCACCGAAATTGTATCTCAGCTCGTGGCGCGTCTCGGAGATCTTGCGATCGGAGTACAGCTCGAGTGCGAGTCTATCCCCGGCGTAGATTGCTGCGAGAAAGACGTCCTGATACAAGGCGGGCTGGTACGTGTACGCATCGACGCCGAAGACATATACGGCGCCTGTTTGAACTGCAGTGAATCCCGCGCCGATCGCGGCCGGTTCAATGCCAGTGCAACCAACGAGTGAACCAGTAAGAAGAGCGAAAGTGAGGGTCTTTCTCATCCCCGATAGTAGATCGCCAAACTGGGCGAGAACCGAGCCGATCAGCCGGGCTCTTCTTCGATGTACACTTCGGACTTGAGCGTGCGCAGGTAGCCCGCCCTGACGTCCTGATTGTTACGCTCGGCGTCATTTGCCATCATCTCAAGGAGTTCGTGGATGTAGCCCATGCTGTCAAAGCTGGACGAGGTCCGCCTGCCACCCATTTTGTGATGCTGGTCGAAGATTGCCTCGTGATACGTGTCTGCGAGGCCCTCGTAGTACGGACCTGCTTCGTTGTAATCGGGGAGGTTCATGAGCAACTCGGTCACCTGCACACGCGTGTCGGCGGCGAGTTCGTCCTTGTTCGAGAATCTGAGACCGACCAACACACCCGCGATCACGAGAGCCACGACAATTCCACCAACCTTGCCCATGCTGTTACTCCAATCCAGCTCGGTCAGCCAGCCGATCGCCCCAACGACTCGGCTTTGACTGAACCGGGGAGTATACAGAAATGTGCCCAACTGTCCTTCAGCGATTGGTCAATTGGGGCAACGAAACACAATTCTGGCGCTAAGAACGTGTTTAGCGGTGAAATCAGGAATGCCCGAGCTTGTCGAACCTGTTATCAAGGGCCCTTTTGAGCTTGCCGGCGGCTTCCTTTACTGTCTCGTAGAAATCTTCGCCGTGCGTCTCGATCGCGATCGGGTCGAGGCCCTTTGGCCGGGCCTCGATGAGGCACCGCTTGTCGTTGGTGCCGCCCTTGTGCGCATTCTCGTCACCCAGATGGACCTCTAGCCTCGTGAGCCTGTCGGCAAGGTGCCCCATGGTGTGGCGCAGAGTCTCATCTATGCGTTGGTCGAGCATTTGAGAGGAATTGCCGTCACGGTAGTTGATCTCGATGTGCATGGATTATCTCCTTGGTCGATAGTAACGGGCTTGCGCAACACCGGATTGGTGCGGATCACAAAGCAGAACCGATTTTGCGTGATCAAGAGCAGATTCCGGGTTTGTGGATCCGTATAGAATGCTTCTTTCACCGGAGGACCTTGGCATGCGAAAGCAACACTCTCTACTCTCAAAGTTAGTGATACTGTCCTCGATCCAATTGGCCTTGTTGTCGCTGACCGGTTGCACTTCAACAAAGATCTGGTTAAGCGAGCAATTTGGAAACGAGAAACGTGAACAACTGGTCTCAAGCGTTGAATCTGCGAGAGATGCCCAGGAAGATGCAAAGCAGCAGTTCTCTACTGCGCTCGATGAGTTCCTTTCTATAACCTCAGGCGATCAGGCGACCGCCGATCTGGAAGCCAAGTACAGTCAGATTGAAGCCGCGTACGAATCGAGTTCTTCAAAGGCTGCGAAGGTCTACAGCAAGATCGAGACTGTTGATGCTGTAGCCAAAGCGCTGTTCAAAGAATGGGAGAACGAACTAGAAGAATACGAGAGTCCGAAACTCCGCGCATCGAGTCAGAAGCAGCTCAACCTCACACGGCAGAGGTATAACAATCTCGTCGGCGCCATGAATGAAGCTGCTGGCAAAATGGATCCGGTACTTTCCGCATTCAAGGACCAGACACTTTTTCTTAAGCACAACCTCAACGCTCGTGCCATCGCTTCACTCGAGACCGACCTCAACGAGATCCGGACGGAAGTTGCAATACTGATTGAGGAGATGGAGGCGTCCATTGCCGAGGCGAATGAATTTATTGACTCCTTGCAGGACTAGAGAGACCTGAGAGCTCGCGCGGCTCGGGCTTCGACAATCCTAGACGAACCGCTTCAATTGCCGACCGTTACTCACAGCCTGCTATCAATCCCGCCTGCGACGGCTAATGGCTCCAGCACCGACAACAAGAACTACTAGCGATGCCGGGGCAGGTATTTCATAGTAGTTAAACGTGTTGAAAAAAACGAAGTCATCACCCATGGGCGGATTACTGGTCGTAAATGTGACCTGAGAGAACGGCGCATTCTCAACAAAGCCGATGAAGACCGCATTGAGCGGGTCGACGAGATCATTCAGGTCATAATCATTAAACGGCGTGCTGACACGCATGCCATCTTGCACAAAGGTGTTCGACCAAATTCCAGAGAACGAACTGATCGGTACATCAAATGTGAATGTAACCGTATCGAGTCCATCAAAATCAAAAACGAAGTTCTGAACACCGTTGAAATCAGCAGCACCGTTGCCAACCGCGGTGACATCAAACAACCCTGCAAAGTTGGTCGTTCCGGTTGGAAAGTTCTGCGCGGGGATTGAGGCGTAATCGGGAGCAACCAGATCACCCGACGAGGCGTTCATCCAGTCGGTTTCATCAAAGAAGACCTGGCCGGATGCCGAACCAGAGGTCAAGGTGCCAAGAGCAAGCACAGCGATAGCGCGGTTCATTATTATTCTCCCGTAGCAAGGGAACCCACTTTCCACGCAGAACCACGCCCGCCGGCGCGGCCTGTAACACTGGTAACTTGCGCTGGGTCCGAGAGTATGCCAGTAATTTGAATGGCTTTTATGGATTTGAACTTAGTCCCAGAGTTCTAGGGGCATCCATTGTTGAAATTGTTGATCAAGGCGGTGAAGTCGGTCGGCGAGAGCATGCCGTCGTAATTCTGATCTGCGGGGCATTCAGGCGGCTGGCACTCAAAGGCTCCAATATCGAGGAACGACCGCTCGCCAGTCCCCGTGTCTGTCATTGCGGGGTCATCAACCAGTCTGAAATCGTTGTTCGCGTCAAAGAATGATGCGAGCGCAAACTCGCCGTCGAACAGATCCATCTCGGCGGCGTCGATCGCGGGAGAGCCGGCAGACACTCGGTAATCCCCGTTCGCCGCATCAATAAACAACGGGTCCGCGACGGTTCGGTTCTCGATCGACTACTTCGGCAGATCCACCGGCGAAGAATGCAGAAAGAACAACAACAACAAATCGCGACATGGCAAGACCCCAGCGAAGAGGAGCCTACCACGCGACATAATCAGCACCAAAGAATTACGCGCTGGAAGTATTCACACCACCCGATCATCCTTAGCGATCCCGAGCGCTGGCCTCACGTCGACCTGCACGAGCTGATCGCCCTGGATCTTGCGTGCTTCTTCGTCGTCGACGTAGTCGGAGTGGCACGAGGCCTTGCCCTCGTCGTCGGTGTCCATGCCCTTTTTGACCTTGCTGGCGAGCTTGTGGATCTCCTCGGGCTTGAGGTAGCCCCGCTGCTCGAGTATCTTCTGCTGCTCCTCGGTGAGCGCGTCGGACTTGACGGGCTTGCCCCGCTCGAAGCCCTCTGCCTTGCCTGAGGCGAATTCCTGGATCTCCTTGGAGATGCGGACACTGCACCAGTCGTGGCCGCACATCGCGCAGAAGTCGGTGTCGACGTCGAGGTCCTCGTCGTGGTACGCGCGGGCGGTGTCGGTGTCGAAGGCGAGCTCGAAGTGCTTCTCCCAGTTGAGCGCTGCGCGAGCGTTGGTGAGCTCGTCGTCCCACTCGCGCGTGCCGGGGATGCCCAGCGCGACGTCGGCTGCGTGCGCCGCGATCTTGTAGGCGATGCAGCCTTCCTTCACGTCGCCCTTCTTGGGCAGGCCAAGGTGCTCCTTAGGTGTGACATAGCAGAGCATTGATGCGCCGTGGTACGCGATCGCGGTGGCGCCGATGCAGCTGGTGATGTGGTCGTAGCCCGGGAAGACGTCGGTCACGAGCGGGCCAAGTACGTAGAAGGGAGCGCCGTGGCACAGCGTGCGCTGGAGCTTGGCGTTGTACTCGATCTGATCGAAAGGCACGTGACCCGGGCCCTCGATCATGACCTGCACGCCGCGGCGCCAGGCGCGCTCGGTGAGCTCGCCCAGTGTTTCAAGCTCGGCGAGCTGCGCGTCGTCGGTTGCGTCGGCGAGACCGCCCGGGCGGAGGCCGTCACCGATGGAGAACGTGACATCGTGCTTGCGCATGAGGTCGCAGATGTCCTCCCACATGTCGTACATGATGTTCTCACGGTTGTGCGTGAGCATCCACTTGGCGAGCAGCGACCCGCCCCGGCTGACGATGCCGATCAGTCGGTTCTTCACGAACTTCAGGTGCCCCTTGCGGACGCCGGCGTGGATCGTGAAGTAGTCGACGCCCTGCCTGGCCTGGTGCTCGAGCGTCTGCATGATCGCCTCTTCGTCGAGGTCCTCGAGCCTGCGCCCGATGATCATGGAATAGATGGGCACGGTCCCGATCGGGACGGTCGAGTTGCGCAGGATCGCCTCGCGGCACTCGTCGAGATCGCCCCCGGTCGAGAGATCCATGACCGTGTCGGCGCCCCACTTCTCTGCCCATTTGAGCTTCTCGACTTCCTCGTCGGTGCCCGACGACACGGGCGAGGCGCCCATGTTCGCGTTGACCTTGGTCTTGGTTGCGCGACCGATTGCCATCGGGTCGAGGTTGTATTTGAGGTGTGTCGTGTTGGCGGGGATCACCAAGCGCCCCGCGGCTACTTCGTCTCGGATTTGTGCTGCGGACAGGTGAGGCTCGCGCTCGGCGACGCGCTCCATCTCGGGCGTGATGATGCCGAGACGCGCCGACTCAAGCTGGGTGATGGGCGCAAAGCCATCGGGCGCGGCGCAGCGGATGAATTCACCGACGCCGGTCTTGTTGTGGCCCTTGCAGCCGGACGCGTGATCGGGCGCGGCCTCGATCGTCCACCCCTCGGGCAGGAAGTCCCACGCGGTTTTGTCGCTGGGCGCGGGCATTCCGGGCGTGTCGGGCGAGCTGAACGCGAGCGGCCCGCCGATGTCGGGTTTGTTTGCGAAACTGCCGGGCGAGGTAATGCCGGGCAAGCCCGGGTTCCCTGCGCCGTGTGTTGGCACTCTGAATTTGCTAGTGGGCAGGACGGTTTCGTTGCTGCTAACCATTCTCGCATCCCTCCGCCGGTACGAGCCGGATCAGGTTCATCGGGTGCCTCTCAGCCCGCCAACCGGACGGGCGCCCCGTGCGCTGTTGGAATTATAGCGTCTCCAAAAACGCACTCCCGAGGTGCGTGCTCGCCGTTGTCAACAGCGGACAGGGACGACCTCCATTTGTCAGAGATATCCCAGCGGCCTGTGGGCGTGGGGTTGCTTGCTGCGATGCTCTAAGGCTTTTGACCAAACATGCGTGCCTTTTCATCGCTCTCTGCCAGACTCTTTCGAAAGAAGCTTGAGATGTGCTGACGGACCTCGGGGTTCGATTCGAGGACGGTGTTGTGCCGCCCCCCCGGGACAGAAAGCTGAGTGACGTCGACACCTTCTTGGTCGGCTCGTTTGTACAACAGCCCGGAGTGGCGGAAGTTGATGACCTCGTCCTTGTCGCCGTGGACAATCAGGTACGGCGTCTCACCAAGATCTGTGATAAAATCGATCGGGTCCCAACCGCCTGATAGCAGCAGCGGGCCGATGATCGGCAGCCAATCTCCAGCCACGCTCCGCCAGGAAGAGAACGTCGCGAGCGTGCACAACGCGCTAACTTCATCTCTGGTCGCGGCCAGGGGCAGTGCGAAAGCGCCGCCCAGGCTGACGCCGTAGACCCCGATCTGATCGGGATCGACATCATCTCTAGCAATGAGCGCATCAAGTGCGGCGTGCGCATCGAGCAGCACCGTGTCTCTGCGGAGCTTGCCGGCATCGGATTGCCCGTAGCTCCTGTAATCGAACATCAGCAGATGCAAGCCCTCGTCGGCAAGGAACCTGCTGAATCCGATGTGGTTTGCCATCATCCCCGCGTTGCCGTGCAGGTGCAGCACAGCTGGCCTTGTTTCGCCGGGCTCGGCGTCTCGCGCACGGAAGAACCAGCCATGCAGTGTGAGTCCGTCTTCTGTCTCGAACCATATCTCCTCGGCACCGGCTGGGAGCTGACTGGATCCACGCGCAGGGAAATACGCGAGTCGCTCGGCACAGCTGCTCAACCGGATCAATATGAATCCTCCCAGCACGACAACCAGCAGCAAGCGTGCTGTACGCAGCGCATTGAATCTCCTGGGCTCCGGTTGAGGCTCGCTCTGCTGCGTCATGTTGTTACACCGGGTCTTCCATCCGCATCCACTCCAGCACGCTGCTGTGTGGAAGCTCCTGGACGCCAAGGTGTCTGAGCATGTTCAGGCACTGGGCCCGGTGGTGCACGGCATGGGTCATGACATGTGTGAGAACGCCGCCCCGGGTGAAGCTGTACGAGTTGCCTCCCCTGCTGCCCGTGGCGATGCCTTCGTTTGGGTTAGTCCGCGCCGAGTTCTCGAAGTCGGTCGTGACTTCATCAAAGAGCTCACGGAGCTGCGCGATCGAGAGTGCTAGCTCTTCGAGTCTCGGGCGTTGCTCTCGGCCCGCGAGCAGATCGCCCCAGCCGCGGATCGCGCCGGCCATGTGTGTGAGCGTCTTGCGGAGCGAACCAACGCCCATCTCGAATTCGTGGTCGAGCTGTTCATCGGTCAGCTGCGCGCACGCGTCGAGCAGGCGATCGTTCGCCCAGCGGTGATGGATGAGCAGGATCTCAGAGGGGTCGGACTGCGCCATAGGTAAGCTCCACGGGTTTGACCCGATGAGCCTACCAGACGATCAGCAGCCGGCGTTGTAGTTCAACACCCAGGCCGTGAAATCGGATGGGGTGATTGCGCCGTCGCTGTTCTGATCGGCGCGGGGGTCACCCGTTGTGTAGGCGTTGATCCACGCGGTGAAGTCAGCCGGCGTGAGCGAACCGTCCTGGTTCACGTCGGCGAGGCATTCTGGAGCATCCATCTGACCGATGAGCTCGACCGCGAGACCGCTTGCGACTTTCGTCGCGGGGGCGAGCCCTTGACCGTCGAAGAGATCGAGATGGATGATGCCGTCACCCGACGCGGTCGCCCATGTCCACGACTCGCGCGAATCACGCGGCGGCACGAACGTGATCGCCGACACACTCACCACGTACTCGTTCTGCCCGTCGAGCCCGATTGCTTCACCAAGATCGAACTCGTAGCTGAACATCTTCGCGTCCATGTCGCCCATCGTCTGGTTCGTGTCCGTGGGCGCGGCGAAGCCCCGAGAGATGCGCCGATGTGTGACGAGCGAGAGCGTGCCAGTGTTCTGGTCCAGGTCGTAAACACTGACTCGGAAGCCGAGCGTGTTGGTGTCGTCCTCGAGCGAGCTTTCTGAACCACCCCAGAACCGGATGCGCTCGGCGCTCGCCTTTCGGGGCGGCACGAGCGTCTCGCCTGCGCGCTGATCGTCGTACACGAACGATCCGCCCGGTTCGTGGGCCGAGATGACCGAGGAAGCGGGCGATTCGGGCGATTGCCCTGATATCACGACAGGCTGGGCGGCTGTAGGAGCCGCGGCGAGTCCGAGTGCGAGAAAGGCGAGGCGTGGCGCGTCCATGGCGATGTCTCCGTGCGGCAAAGCCGCTACAGAAACAGATACACCAACACCTCATACACGCACACAAAGTCCGCACAGCACACGCCAGAAGCAGGTTCTCGGTCGCTGCCCACCCCTGATGGACTCACCAAGTTCTCACAGGATTGTGTAGGCAGTACCCATATCCGGACGTTTACCCGATCACGCCTGGCATGCCGAGCGCTCTGCGGAGGTCGGTGAGCTGGCCCGCGTGCGTGCCGTTGTGGAAGATGATGCGTGCCGCGAGTTCGGCAACAGGAAACTCGCCGCTGCCCCAGGGCTGGATCTCGTCGAGCATTGCATCATCGAGTCCTTCGAGTGCGCTTGCGAGCCGATCGATCGCGTCCTCGAACACACGCCGGGACTTTGCGAGCGCCGGATAGATCGCGGGATCGTCGACGGGATTCGAGCCGAAGCAGACAGACTCGGTGTCGAAGCGTTCGCTGTCGCCTGATGCGCCGTCGCCTGTGATGAAATCGGATTCGGGAAGAGCATTCCCATCGAATCGCTCGGCGAAACGGTGCATGGTGAGCGCGAGGTGCCCCAAACTCCACGCGGCGTGGTTGGGCATGCCCGGTGCCTGGCTCGTGCGGTTGTCGTCGTCGAAGCCCGCGAGGAAACGCGTGACGAAGGGCTTTGTCGCGCGGAGCGCGTCCGAAAGTGCGCGCGCTCGGTCAGACCCTGCCATTACTCATCTCCTGATTGCTCGACTGGGCCTACGTGCCCGTTCTCTTCGAGCATCTGGAGCATCTGTCTCGGAAAGTCGCGGACGATCGGGCTTCTAAACACGCTGCCGTGGTCCGCGCCGGGAACGATCTCGATGTACCCGGCGAAACCTCCGCTGGGCTCGGCGAAGGTGAGCGCGTCGAGCTGGCTCTTGAGCTTGACGACCGCCTCGTCGAGGTCGTAGTTGTCCATGTCGCCCACGACGAGCCTGACGCGCTCTTTCATGAGAGGCCCGAGGTTCGTGCGATCCGCAGCGAGTTTCTTGGAGATGTCGTACCGCGCAAAGTGCTCGACGACACGAGAGTCGATCTCACCTGTCATCGCGTCGTACAGAGCAGCGGGAGCACCGGTTCTGGACGCGGGCCCGAAGACCGCGAGCCACGAGTCCCACTGCTGACCGCTCGTGTTGCCGGGCCCGATGACTTCTTCCATCCGGTTCTCGTCGAGTATGGTCATGCCCTTGTTGCCCTCGGCGTCGGAGTAGCTCGTGTTCCACACAACCTGGCCTGTGTCCTCGTAGCGGTACATGTTCGCGTCGTTGTAGATATCCACAGCCTGGAAAGACGAGAAGTCGACCGGATCGGGCGCTGTGGACCAGACGCCGCCGAACGTGTCGGGGTACGTGATCCCGAGCCAGAGCGTCGACCAGCCTCCCGAGGAATGCCCGCGCAGGAGCCGCGCCGACGATTTCTGGATCGTGCTGAAGGATGTGTCGATCGTGGGGATCAACTCTTCGATGAGAGCCGCGCCGACCGGTCCGTTGTTCGCCGAGTTCGCAAAGAGATGATGACCGTTGGGGCCCTCGGGGTTGAGTACGACCCAGTACGCGCTTCGCGCGAGCCTGCCGAGCTCGGAGTCGGGGTCGGCTTTCTGGTGCCTGTCATAGACGCGGTACGCGCCGGACTCGGTGCCGCCGAACCCGGGGACCTGGTACACCACCGGGTACTTCTTGCCTGGCTCCATGTCGATCGGCTCCACGACGCCCGCGCGGAAATAGACATCGCGCCCGCGGAACTCGCTGAGCAGCTCGGATTTCACCTTGATGAAACTCAGGCCTTCGCTCTCGCGGTGTTCGGTCTCGGTGGTTTTGCTATCGAGAGTGAGATGCACCGGGGCGACGACACCCCGCTCGGTGATCTCGAACCCTCCATCGCGCGAGGAGCTGAAGAGATTGCCTGCTTCGTACGACCAGCTGCTCGCCTCGCTCATCTGATCGAGCACCGCCTGCGCGCGGTAGCGTCCCTCGGGCAGCTCGCCCGGGAGCACGGGGAAGAACACACAGTTTTCATCGTTCAGCTCTGCGACCTCGCCCGGCTTCAGCCCCGTCGCGTCGATCGAGAACATGGGCTGGGGTTTGGAGAAGAACGGCGCGTTCGCGGGGTCGGCCCGGTCGAGCCCGTCGCCTTCTTTGATCAGGTACACGGTCAGCCTGCCGCGGGCGGGCGCCTCTTGCACGCGCTCAGTGAACGTCACGAGAAACTTCAGCTCGTTCTGCGAGAGAGCGGGCAAGCAGGTCAGGCATGCGATAAGGGCGATCAGTGATTTCATGCACCAATGGTACAGACCTGGTGCGTGCCTAGTTCCCGAGGCCCTCACCGAACTTATCGCGCATGCCCTCGTTGAACGTGTCGCTGCCGCCCGGGGCGATGGTCAGCCACCGCCAACCCTCTCCCACCATGAGCCTGGCGAGCCAGACGATCTGGCCCGTGTGGTAGCCCGCGTGCAGGAGCTGCCTGTTGACCGCCTCGGGGACCGAGTGAGGCTCGCCGCGGATAGTGATCGTTAGACCTAGATCCTGATCAGTCATCGCGCCAAGCTCCGCGAAGATCGTCTCCCAAGCGCCGTCCCAGAGCTGCTGCACATCAGCGCGCGTGAGGCCCTCGACATCAAACTCCGTCTCGCGGTTGCGCCACGGTTTCTCGCCGTCGGTCGTGCGCCAGTCGGTCCACCGGCTCTTCACGTTGCCGGCGATGTGCTTCATGATCGCGGCGACCGAGTTGAAGCCCGGCGCGACACGCTTGAACAGCTGCTCATCAGACATCTGCTCGATCGCGCCGTCGGACCACTCCTTGGCAACCTCGAACTCGGTGATCCAGCCCTGGATGATCGGGTTGTCGTGCTCGGGTACATCCATCACACATT
>WUAK01000011.1 GCA_009827205.1 Phycisphaeraceae bacterium
GTTGATGCTCCCCTTGCTGGGCGGCTGCCTCGAACGCACGATCACGATCACCAGCGAGCCCCCCGGCGCGATCGTTGTGCTCAACGACGAAGAGATCGGGCGCACGCCGGTTGAAACAGGCTTCCGCTACTTCGGTGTCTACGACGTCCGACTCAATCGCGAGGGCTACGAGCCCATCACGACCGAGCGCGAGGCAGTCGCGCCGATCTGGGAATACCCGGTGATCGATCTGTTTGCGATCGCCGCACCCTGGCGCATCAAGACGGAGATCGACTGGCACTTCGATCTCGAGAAGCTCCCGGAGGCGGGCACGCCCGAGTCGATGGAAGCCGAGAGTGAATTGTTCGATCGTGCACGCTCGCTGCGCGACGCAAGCCGGGGTGAGTAACCGCTCAACCCGGCCTTGCAGGGCATCCAACAACAGTCGCACCATCAGCAGCATCTTCGAGAACGACCGCCCCCGCGCCGACGGTGCATCCCGAACCGATCGTCACGCCCGGCAACACTCTCGCCCCGAGTCCGATGAGCGTGTCGTTGCCGACCTTCACCCCGCCGCCGAGGACAGCGCCCGGCGCGACGTGCGCGTTCTCGGCGATCAGGCAGTCGTGCTCGACGATCGCCCCCGAGTTCACGATCGCGTGGTCGAGCAGTTTGGCTCCCGCGTTGACGATCGTCCCCGGACCCACGAACACCCCGCCCGCGATAACCGCGTGCTTACTCACGATTGCTTGGGGATGGAGAACTGAGGTCAGGTCTTCCTCCGCCGAGTAGAGCCGATCGATAAGAGCCCGCCTGAGTCCCAGATCACCAAGCCCGATGATCCAGGGCTTGCCAGCGAGCGTCTTCGCTTCGAGTCCCTCGAGGCCCGAAAATCGAGCCGGAATTCTGTTGTCCGATAACGAGAGCTCCTTCAGTGCGGGTTCTTCCGCATCGTCCATGAACCCGGCGATCGATTGGCCCCCGGCAAGCGCAGCGTCGGCAACAACCAACGCGTGCCCACCTGCCCCCAAGAGGCATATCCCGGTGTCGCAATGATTTGGAATCTCTGAGGGGCTCATCTAGAAGTCCTATCGGCTGATGGGCGATGTACACTGGTGAGCGATGGACACCCTCCGGATTGGCTGCGTCAGTTACCTCAACACCTTGCCGCTCATCGAGGGCCTGGATGATCTGAAGGAAGCCGAGCTTGTCCGCGCTGTCCCGTCCAGGCTCATCCCGATGCTCCAGAACAACGAGGTCGACGTGGCGCTGGTCTCGCTGATCGATGCCGCCAGGTCGACTGTGCCCATGTCCGTGCTCCCCGCCGGGATGATCGGCTCAGACGGGCCCACGCTCACAGTCAGGCTCTACTCGCAGGTGCCTATCGACCAGATCACGAAGGTCCACGCCGACACCGACAGCCATACATCGGTCGTTCTGGCTCGGCTTCTCCTTGCAGAACTCCACGGGCTCGAACCCGAGTTCATCGACTACGACGCACGCGAACAAATCCCTGTCATCAAGGGCGCAGACCTCGACGACCCCGCCGGCGGTGAGTGGCCCGAGACGCTGCTCTTGATCGGTGACAAAGTCGTGACCGGCTCTCCTCCAGCGGTCCGGTACCCTCACCAGCTGGATCTAGGTGAGGCCTGGAAGGAACTGACCGGGCTTCCCTTCGTATATGCCGTCTGGATGTGCCGGTCTGATCGCACGGAGGACCCGTCGGTCGCCGCCGCCAGCGCGATCCTGGATCGCCAGCGTCGGCACAACCGGACCCGGATCGACGCCATCGTCTCGGCGCGCGCGCCCGAGCACCGCTGGCCGGTCGATCTCGCAAGGAAATACATCGGCTCCTGTCTCCTCTACGAGTACGACGCTCGTGCGCAGAAGGCAGCAGAAAGGTTCATCGAGATGTGCGCCAGTCGCGGTCTTGTTGAACGGGCCGGGCTCGTCCACGCCTCGCCGGCGATCACGACGAGCTGAGACCGGGGGACCCACCGCTTGCCGCCCCTTCCAAGACTCACGGTCGAGGCCATCGAGGACCTCGCCAAGCAGCTGCGCTTCGCTCCCAAGCACGCGCTGCTCAGAGATCTTGCGCGCACCGAAGAACTCGTCGACGACATCCAGTCCGATCAGGACTACCCCGAGGACTTCGTTATCTTCCGCGTGACCGGGTACCGAAAGGACATCGCCAGCCCCTCGATGATCACCGGGCAGGCGCTGCTCGGAGAGCTTGCGGCGCTTGCTGAGCATTTGTCCGCAGCGGCGAAGATATCGATCGACGAAGTCCCGCAGGCGCTCTCGCCCGACGAGCTCTGTTCGAGGTGGAGCGTGAGCCGAAAGACGCTCGAGCGGTACCGCAAGAAAGGGCTTCTCTCTCGCAGGGTGATCGGGCCCTCGGGCAGGCCTCGGGTTGTCTTCACACAGGAAGCAGTCCAGAGCTTTGAACGCCGCGAGGCAGCCGTGATCGATTCCGCGTCGAGCTTCACAAGACTCGACGACGACACGCGCGAGCTCGTCATCGAGATGGCGCGCGAAGAGGCAAACACCGGGAAGACACTCAACCAAGCTGCGCTTCTTGTTTCAGAGCAGATCGGTAGAGGACACGAGACTGTCCGACAGATCCTGCGGAAGCACGACTCCGAGAGCAGCGAACCGATCTTCGACG
Organism: Phycisphaeraceae bacterium; assembly: GCA_009827205.1. Classification (GTDB taxonomy): domain Bacteria; phylum Planctomycetota; class Phycisphaerae; order Phycisphaerales; family UBA1924. The sequence continues at coordinate 2,648 of WUAK01000011.1, forward strand.
AATCGGGACCTTTGACCGAGAAGCAGCGCAGATTCGCGTACAGAGCATGGCGCCGATCGATCGAACCAGGTGAGATCGCCGACCGGCTCGGCAAGCCAAGGCCCGCGGTGCAGCGTGTCACCGCCGACGAACGCGCCAACGCTTTACGCCAGCTCCTGCCCGCGATCCGTGACGGACTGGACGGGGCACCAGACGAAGTAGGCGTCGAGACCGAGTACGCGAGATCAGGAATCGGTCAAGAGGGACCGACCGGGCTGGCCGAGTTGCTCGCTCTCTCTCGCGCCGTGACGGTTATGCCCGCGGTCGAAGAGAAAGCCAGAGCCAAGGCGTACGTCGCGCTCCGTGTGCGGGCCGCCTCACTGATCGATGAGCTCCCGGCGCACGGCGTGCACGCGCCGGATGTCGATCGCGTGGAAACGGATCTCCGCTGGGCAGCGCGCATCAAGGCCGAGCTCGTGAGGTCTCAGCTGCCCAACCTTCTGCGCACGATCGAGTCTCGCCTCGGGCACGAGGCAGAGGCGGTGGGGGGCACCAAGCTCCGCGCGATCATGGGTGCGCTCATGAAGGCGTCGTGCATCGCGATCGATCGGCACCACCCTTCCACGGGCGGCAGGCTCGCGGCGCCCGTCTCGCTCGCTGCGGATCGAGCCATGCGCGACATGATGAACCGCCTCTCGCTCAAGCCCATGAGTCAAGCCCAGCCCGGCAAGGCGCGCCGCGTCATTGGTACAGGCGAACGGATCGCGGATTTCACCCAGCGCATCTGCGCGTGGCAGCACCGGATCGAGCCCGACATCAGGCTGCGTCAGGGCTTGGACTCGTTGAGCGAAGATCACGCCGAACTGCTCAGGCTGAGGTTCGGGTTCGCACCGACAGAGGTCGGCCACCCACTCACGCTCGCGGAGCTCGCGCACCGCCTCGGGTCCAGGCCCTTGCACGTCGCGCGGAGCGAGAGGGCCGCGATCCGAAACTCGATCGACGCGGTCCGCAACGCCCCGAGGGATTGAGGCGGTACGATCCACGCGTGCAACGGTCCCTCGACGAAATCGCTTCGATCCGCCCCGTCATCGGGATGGAGATCCACGTCCAGCTCGCGACGCAGACCAAGCTGCTCACCCGTGCTCCGAACACCGCCAGGCCCGGCGCCGATGAATCGCATCCGAACTTCCTGACTGATCGCGTCGTGCTCGCGCTCCCCGGTGCTCTGCCCGTGATGAACCGGGCCGCGGTCGAGCTCTCGATGCTCGTGGGGCTCTCGCTCGGGTGCAGGCTGAACGAGCGGACGATCTGGGACCGTAAGAGCTATTTCTATCCGGATCTGCCCAAGGCCTATCAGACGAGCCAGTATGACCTGCCCGTGTGTGCAGAGGGAGTGCTGGAAGTTCCCGTGATGGACGAGAGCGGGTTCATCGATCTGAGCGCGCGGGCCAACCCTGTGCGCATCACCCGTGCGCACCTCGAAGAGGACGCGGGCAAGCTGGTTCACGAGGGCGCGCGTCATTCGCTGGTCGACCTCAACCGCGCGGGAACGCCGCTCTTGGAGATCGTGACCGAGCCCGATATGCACTCGGCGGACGAGGCCGTGGCGTTCGGCAGGTTTGTCCGCACGATCTGCAAAGCCGTCGGCGCGACACAGGGCGTGATGATGCGAGGCCACATGCGGTTCGAGCCAAACATCAACCTCGAGCTCACGCTCAAGGACGGCAGCGTCATCGCCACGCCCATCGTCGAGGTCAAGAACCTCAACTCGTTCCGTTCGCTCGCGGGCGCTATCGCGTACGAGATCAAGCATCAGCCCAAGCGCTGGGTCGAATCAGGCGAGACGCACGGCCCGGGCATGAAGTCCACACGGGGCTGGGACGACGACAAAGAGATCACCGTCCTGCAGCGCTCCAAGGAAGACGCCCTCGATTACCGCTACTTCCCAGAGCCCGATCTTGCGCCCGTCGTGCTGGATCAGAAGTGGCTGAGTGACATCCGCGCACGCATGCCCGAGCTGCCGCTGGCGAAGATGAAGCGGTACGTGGACGAGCAGGGCCTGAGCGAGCGCGATGCGCAGCAGATCGCTGAAAGCAGAGCCGCATCGGCGCTGTTCGACGGGGCCCGCACCACGGCTGCGGACTCGGGTGTGCCAGAGGCGGACGTCGATCGGCACGCGTCGATTCTGATCATCCGCTCGGTGACCAAGGCCGCCAACGAGCTCGGCAGATCAATCGGGGAATTAGATCTGGACGCAGCGCGTCTTGCGGAGCTTGTGAAGCTCAGACACGAGGACACCGTCAGCGCCCAGAGCGCTGACGCCGTCGTCGCGGCGATGATCGAGAGCGATGAGTCGGCACTCGCAATCGCCGAGCGCCTCGGGCTCGTGCAGATCTCGGACACGGGTCAACTCGAGACTTGGTGCGACGAGGTGATCGCCGAGCTGCCCGAGATGGTCGAGCAGATCAGGGGCGGCAAAGCCGCGGCGATCGGGCGATTGATCGGCGAGGTCAAGAAAAAATCGGGCGGCTCAGCAGATGCGAAGCTGGTCAAGGACATCCTTGAGCGCAAGATCACCGGATCATGAACCGACCTTGAGTGTTTCTTTCTTCCCGAACTCCGCAAGCCTCGCCTGCACGTTGTCCAGCACGTTCATGAAGTTGATGTACGCGTCGTAGGGTGAGTCGTACGGCGAGAAGTACTTGTGCACGTCGCCGTCGGCCCAGTACTTCGTGCACATGTAGTAGAAGTGGTCGCTCGTCGTCAGCTTGCGCCAGTCCTCGAGCAGGTAGCCCGCGGTTTTCTGCTCTTCCGCTGACAGGCTTGTGTCGACGGCGAGCTTGCGGATGTTGTCCTCGATGCGGTATGTCTCGTGCAGCGCGTTGGCCTGCATCGCGTTGCCGAGCCATGCCGAGAGGTCCCGCTCGGTGTCGGCCCAGCTGAGGTAGTGGGGCACGTCGTACTCGCCCACAGGCGTGAACTCGTCCAGCGCCATCGAGGGCGTGATGAAGTGGTTCTGCCCGGGATTCACGTCATAAACAGCTTTTGGCAGGGCGCGCATGAACTCGAAGATGCCCGTGTCCGCCCACTGGTGCTCGCCGAACGTTTCGTAGTCCATGAACAGGTTGACGAGGAACCCGTCGCCGTTGACGTTGTTGACCCAGCCCGCGAACTTCTCGGCTGAGAGGGGCCACTCCGTCCAGCCCCGGTTGCTGAACCGGAACGCGACGTCGTCGGAGAGGCGGTAGTTCTTCAGAAGCAAACCAAGAGGCTTGCCGCCCGCGCCGATCGGCGCACCGGGCGGTGTGTAGATGTAGCTGGGCTTGCGGAACCCCAGGTAGTGATCCCAGCCTTCGCAGCAAACGCCCTTGAAGCGTGGGTTGCCGTCGGCGTCCATGATCTTGCTGACCGCGTGCCCGACTTCGTTTGAGTACACGAGCTCCGTGTTGCGGAACACAACCGGTGTCTGGTTGAAATGCTCCTGCATGAGCTTGGTGTGCGCGTCGACCTGTTGCTCGAACTCCTTGCGCGAGTACAGGAAGCTCAGCGAGTGGTGGGAGGTCTCGGCGAGGAACTCGACGCACCCCGTCTCGGCGAGCTGCTTGAACTGGTCGAGCACATCCGGTGCGAACTCCTCGAACTGCTGGATCGCAACACCCGAGATCGAGAACGCGCAGCGGAAGTTGCCGTCGTTCTCCTTGATGAGATCGAGCAGCACGCGGTTCATCGGCCTGTAGCACTTGTCGGCGACCTTCTGGCAGATCGAGCCGTTCTTCTCGGTGTCGAAATAGAACGGATGATCATCGAACACCGAGTACGGCTTGATCCGAAACGGTTGATGCACCTGAAAATAGAAAACCACCGATGCCATAGCAGACCCTTTCACGCCCCGAGCGGGGCCACTCCGTTAGAAGTGTATCCGTCGAGTCAAGCCCGGTGAGGCCTAAAGAGGCGTCAACGGCAAGAGTGTTTTTGTATTCATGTATACAACGACCGCACGCACCCGACTGGGAGGCTCAGGTCTTTGGGCTGATCGCGACCGCGACCGCCAGCGGCAAGAGCACGATGACCGGGATGAAGACCGAGACCATCGGGGCCACACCCGCGACCGGAGCCGTCGCCCCAACGGTGCCCCCGATGAGCGCGACCATGGCGACCGGTGCACCCTTGAGGGCTTGGGTCACCATGTTGCCAGGGACCCTGACGATGAAGAACGGCATCACCAGAACCAGCGAGATCAGGTTCGTGAGCACGATCGAGACCCTGCCGTACTTGGTGCGCTGCAGCCTGTTCCGGACATTCTCGTCGCCACCCTTGGTCTGCTCGAGCAGCTGACCGAGCTGACCCCAGCTGAGGTTCTGGCTGTAGTCCGCGTACTGGCGCACGACCAGCGCGATCGGATCGAGGTCGGTCTCGAACCGAACCGGGACACCGACCTGAGTGGTACCCGGGCTGCTGAGCGGCTCGACCGTTGCGTTCTCAGTGACCCACGCCTGGCCGTCCCAGGTCGCCTCGGGTCCGAAGGAGCGGCGCAGCGCAGCCCCGGTCGGGTCGCGCTCGACGAACTCGAAATCGGTGATCGTGTCTGTCGCGGGATCGAAGAGCCTCGCGTAGAGCAGACGATCCCTGCTGTCGCGCATCATCGGGACGTTGGTGACGTCCACGTTGCGCTGCCCGGCCTGGCCGTGATCACGAGCAAGCAGCGGCGCGATCCGGGGCAGGACCGTTTCCTGGTTGATCACCGCGAGCAGGGTCATCCCGAGAGCGACGACCATGATGGGCTTGACCACCCGGCGGAGGCTCTGGCCCGACGCGAGCACCGCGATCAGCTCTCGGTGCCTGACCATCTGGGTGCACGTGAACCCCATCGCGCCGGCGAGCACGAGCCCGAGCATCAGGTTGAAGAGCTGGAGGAGCTTTGGCCACCAGAAATCCGCGACGAGCAGGACCGTGACCACGCACTGCCTGATCACGCCCGGGTCGCCGTCGGCTGAGCCCCTGGCGCCGGCGATCCTCCAGAACCTGTCAAGGTTGATCGCGACGTCGATTGTCACCACGAACGCGAACAGGATCACGAACAGCGCGACCACGTTGATCAGGTATTGCCTCGCGATGTACCGGTCGAGCAGGCTCATCGCAGCGCCACCTGCTTATACGTGGCTATCGCGTATCCGAGCAGTCCAAGCACCGAGCCCCACATGATCGCCAGCCCGATGAACCCTGACTGCTGCGCAAGCTGTTCACCGGTGCTGATGACGAGCACGCACCCGAGCGCCGGGAAGAAGGCCCAGAGGTAGACCGTCAGCGGCAGGGCTTCTCTGAGTTTCATCGCGACCGTTGCGCCAACGAGCACCATGACAAGGCACGCCGCGCTCATCGCAACACGCTGATGCGTTTTCGAAACGATCTCACGCTGGAGCGTCTGCTCGCGCGTCTTTCCGTTCCACTGCGCGTCCGAGACCGCCCTTGGAACTCCCTCGGCGCCGTAATTCGTTTCTACGAGCAGCTCGTCGAGGCTCATCTCGCTGTAGCCGATCACAAGGTCTTCGTTGGCCAGTGCGCCCGTGATGGTCTGTGATTTCCTCTTGCCCTGCACAGCCTCGCCCGAGCCCGTGCTGGTCGTCACTTCTTCGAGATTGATCCTGGCCGTGACGAATTGCGCCGCGAGCTCGTCCACTCGGTCCGTCTCGATCGTCGCGGTCTCGGCGGTGTATCTGGTAACGCTTCCTGCTGCACTGATGCGTTCAACGACAACGGGCTGATCTCCAACCCCGAAGATAGGTCTGGTGAGCCAGTCGATAGGGCCGAGCCCGCCCGCCCTGATGACGAGCGTGTCGCCGCTCGACATGGGCAGCTGCGCCTCACCCGAGGCACGAAGGTTTCGGTTGACATCCTCGAGCATGGCCACTGCGCTGGCTCGGAACGCGAGCCTCTTGTGCCAGTGGCCAACCTGTGCAATCGACTTCGGATTCTTCTTCAGATCACGCAGCTCGCTGAAGGACCAGAACTTCGGGTCGTCCCTGAACGCACCCGGCACCGCGAAGCTCTGTTGGTGCTTGCCGCTCTCGCCGGAGCCGTAGTCACCCCAGACACTCGCGTTCTCGGCAACCAGTGTGACGACGGAACCAGCGCCGCGGTCGATCTCACCGTCGCGGTACACGACGATGTAGGCGCGCTCTGCCGTGCCCCCGCCCTCCATCCGGTTCTCGCGGTCGAGGTTCGCAAACGCCGCCCGTCTGAGCACGATGACGTCCTCTGCATCGGGCAAGGGGGGGTTCAGCTCCATAGGGTCCAGGCTCTGCGCGGAATCGGCGTAGATCATGTTCCCGCCGAACTCGACTGTCTCGCCCTGGCCAAGCCTGCTGATCATGAGCCTCGCGACGTCCTCTGTGATCAGCCTCTCCATGTTGCGGAGGAACCTTGGGATCACCTGGTCTGACATAAGCCCGACAACGACCGCCAACAGGACACCGGTGAAGAGCGCAGGCGCGAGAATCCGTCTGTGGCTCACACCCCCGGCGTGCGAGGCGAGCAGCTCGTTGTCCTGGGACATCCGGTGGAAGACCAGCGTCGCCGCGAACCCGGCAGCGAAGGGCAAGGCATAGGCGAGCATGGGCACGCACGCGAAGAGCATGAAACTGATGGCGTCCAGGGGCGAAAGTTCCCCATCGGCGAGCGGCTTGATTGTGATCGCGAACGAAATCACGCAGACCAATACGACTGTGGTCAGAAGCAGCAGCTTCAGGAGGTCGGTCGTGATGTGGCGCCACAGCGTGACGGGCTGTCTTCGCATGGAGTCATAGCGTACGCGAGGGATCCGAGCCGCATCTCGATAAGGGATACCGAGGTACGGACCATCACAAGCCCGGTTCTAAGTTGAGTTTGCACGCATTCATGCCCGTATTCACCCCATGTGGGGCAGGGGTAGACCCGATTTTAGTGCACCGGAGGCGTTCACAATTCATGCGCACACCACACCGGTCGATTTGAAATCAAAGGGCTGACATGAGGCAGCCTTGTCCGGAGTACGTTCATGATCGAGCCAGAGCTGAGCAACAACGAGCCCGTCCGGTTGGCGGCGCTGCGTGCGACTCGGCTGCTCGACACGCCACTCGAGGACCGGTTCGAACGCCTCACGCGCATGGCGCGCAAGCTGCTCGATGTACCGATCGCTGCAGTATCGCTTGTTGACGCAGACAGGCAGTGGTTCAAGTCCATACAAGGGCTGGCGGTCTGCCAGACGAGCCGTGCGGTTTCGTTTTGCGGCCACACCATCTTGGGCACAAAGTCTTTCATCATCCGTGACGCGCGTGCCGACGACCGCTTTAAAGACAACCCCCTTGTCACGGGAGAGCCATACATCGTCTTCTACGCCGGCATCCCGGTGAAAGCATCAAACGGCTGCACCATCGCTTCTCTCTGCGTGATCGATCACAAACCTCGCGATCTGAGCGCTGATGATCTGAAGACGCTTGAAGACATCGCCTCCCTTGTCGAGTCTGAGATCAGGGTGAGGCCTGATTGCGACATCCAGCGGAACATGATGATGCTTACCAGCGCAACCCTGGGCAAGTCGCGGGTTGATGAGCTCACGCGGTTATGGAACGAAGCCACGATCGAGGAGATCCGGTTTCTCTTTCACGCCGAGGCGCGTAAGAGCTGTCAGAGTTCCGCGGTCATCATTGCTCGCGTCGATGGAGATGAAAGCCTGAGATCGTCCTCAGGAGCGGATGCCGCCGACGAAGTGCTCAGACAAGTCGCAAAGCAAGTGCTGGGCTCGGTAAGACCGATCGATGCCGTGGGTCGAAGCGGCCCAAACGAGTTCGCGGTCATGCTCGCACCGGGCACGGATCGCGTCGAATGCCTCGCGATCGCGCAGCAGATTAGACAACGCATAGCAGAGAACCCGATCACACTCGCTTCAGGCGAGCAGTGCGTCACGTTGAGTGTGGGGCTCGGGGTCAACGAGAAACCGACCGACAACTACGGCGCGGTTCAACTGCAGGCCGCCCAGCGCGCCATTGAATCGGCGCAAGCCTCGGGTGGCAACTGCGTCGAGTACGAATTCGTTGAAGACGATGACGCTCGGGGCCAAATCGCAGCCTGAGCAACGATCGGTGATTGGTCTTACTTTCGTGAGACCTCGACCTTGCCCCCGGCGACGTCCTTGATCGCGTAGCCCTTCTCAGCGAGCTCGTCTCGGATCGCGTCACTCGTGGCGAAGTCCTTGTTCTTGCGCGCCTCGGCGCGCTTGGCGAGCAGCGACTCGATCTCGGGATCAGGAGTGATGCCGTCCTGGTACTCGCCGATCTCTGTTTCGGTTGATTCGCTCTGCGCAAGCCCGAGCAACCCGAGTACTTGGTCGATCTGCTTCATGATTTCGGCATCGCCCGAAGTTGGTTTCTCGATCGAGTGCCGCCATGCGCCGAGCACGCCGAGCGCCTCGGCGACATTCAGGTCGTCCTGCATCGCACGTCCGAACGCTTCGAGCACGCCCGGATCCGTCGGGTCACCCGGGTTGCTCTCGCCCTCGACTGCGATCTTGCGCAGACGAGCGACTGTGCGCGCCGAATCCTTTAAGCCCTGCTGCGTGAAGTTCGCGTTCGTGCGGTAATGCGTCTTGATCAGTTCGAGCCTCACCGCAGCGGGCTCGTGCCCCTGCGCAAAGAGGTCACGGGCGGTGTAGAAGTTGCCCTTGCTCTTTGACATCTTCTCGCCCTCGACCTGCAGGAACCTGCCGTGGAACCAGTGGCGCGCAAAGGTGTCGTTGCCGGTGGCGCAGCAGGACTGGGCCCTTTCGCACTCGTGATGGGGGAAGATGTTGTCCTCGCCGCCCGAGTGCAGGTCGATCTCATCGCCGAGCGCTGCGCGCGCCATGACCGAGCACTCGATGTGCCATCCCGGGTAGCCCTCGCCGACGGCCTCGCCCCCGATCACAGGCCCTGGCCAGCGCATCAGATGCGATGCGTCGGCTTTCCACAGCAGGAAGTCCGCGGGCGAGTGCTTCTCGGCGGTGTGCTCGTCGGCGACCCGTCCGCCCGCGCCGGAACGGATCTTGTCGAGCGTGTTGCCCGAGAGTTCGCCGTAGCGTTCGTACCTTTGCACATCGAAGTACACGGCGTCACCCGCTCGGTATGCGAACCCCTTTGAGGCGAGATCCTCGATCATCTTGCGCATGCCGTCGATCGACTCGGTCGCCTTGGGCATGAGCTCTCTGCGTTTCGCATCAGACTCGTTCGCTTCCAGCGCGACCTTCAGACCAAGCGCTCTCGCGTCCTCAAGGAAACGCTCGGCGTAGAAGTCTGCGATCTGCCTGGGGTCGTTCGGGTCAACCGCGCCGATGTGGCTCGCGCCGGCTTTTTTCTGTTCCAGCAGCCGTCTAGTCGCGGCTTCCATCTTGTCCTCGCCCCCGCCGTCGGCGACATCGTCGTCGGTCATGTGGCCGACGTCCGTGATGTTCATGATGTGACGGACCGTGCGCGGGCCGGCGTGGATCTGGCCCGACTCGGTCATCAGTTCGCAGAGCGGGCTCTCAAGCCAGCGGCGCAGCAGGTCCGCGGCGAGGAACGAGCGGAAGTTCCCGATGTGTGCGTCGTCGTACACCGTCGGGCCGCACGTGTAGAACGTGATCCGCGAAGGATCCTGGGGCACGAGCGGTTCTTTCTTGCGGGTAAGCGTGTTGTACAGCTGCATCGGCATAGAGCCAATGGTAGCAGCGGGTCACTTGCCCTCGGCGGGGTTCGGGCTGTCTGTCACGTCCTCGACCGGCCCTGCGACGGGGGCCTCGTCTCTCGCCTCGATCGTGACACGCAGCACACGTGTTGGGCTCGACTCGGTCACACGGACCGTCACGTTCTCGACCTGCATCGTCTCGCCGACCTCGGCGATGTGCCCCAGTGTGGTCACCACAAATCCGCCAAGCGTGTCGTACTCGTCGCTCTCGGGGATCTCGACCCCCAGCGCCTCGAGCTCGTCGTTGGCATCGTCCACGCGGAGCGCCGCGTCCGCCTCGGCCCGGCGTTCGCTCAGGTCGATGCTGATCGAGGGTTCGTCTTCTTCGCCCTCGTCGTACTCGTCGCGGATCTCGCCGAAGACCTCTTCGATGATGTCCTCGATAGTGACGAGTCCGGATGTCCCGCCGTACTCGTCGGCGACCATCGCAAGGTGCACCTTGTGTGTGACGAGCTCGGACAGCAACTCACGGACTGCTTTCTGCTCGGGCACAAACAGCGCATCGCGTACGACGTTCTCGAGCCTGAAGGGTGTGCCCGGTTTGGATTCGCCCAGCCAGTGCAGCAGATCCTTGGCGTACAGGATTCCAACGATGTCGTCCATGTTCTCGCGGTAAACCGGGATCCTGCTGTGGCCGCACTCTTTCACGAGCTTGCGCACCTTGTCAAGGTCATCGGTGAGCTCGATCGCCTCGATCTCGGTCCTCGGCGTCATTATGCGCTCGACGCTTGTTGTGCGGAAGCTGACGACGCCCTCGATCATGTCACGCTCGGCCTCATCGAGCTGCCCCTCGGCTTCGCCCTTCTCAACCATGCTCAGAAGCTCGGCATTGAGCGCTTCGTGTCCGTTCGATGGCTGTGCGCCTGCGAGTCGTCGTACCGCCTCGTCCATACCCGCCAGGACCTTGCGGAGCGGGGCGGTCGCCAGGTGTGCACCGCGGAGCAGGGGCGAGAAGACCAGCACCATCCGCTCACCCGCGTGAGTCGCGATTGAAAGTGGGAGCACATACCCGATCAACCAGAGCAGTGGTGTCGCGATCACCGCCGCGATCGCCAGATCAGACTTGGTGAAGCCGATGGATTCCGGGTGCTGCTTGAGTCTGCTCACCCAAGTCAGGACTGCGAGTGCGAAAACGATGTTCGCAAGAACGCGTGGCAGCGCGATCGACGCGGCGTGCCCGGTTCGGTCCTCTAGGATTTTCTCAGCTCTCGCCTGGAGGCTTGTCGAGCCGCCGCCCGCGTGCTGGTCGATCTTCGACCTTGCGAGTGTGCGAAGCGACTGCTGCAGCGTGGAGCACACAGCGCCGAGCACCAGCGCGAGCAGCCCGATCCAGAACGCCCATGTCGCGCTCATGACGCGTCTCCTGCGCTCTGTGTGTGGTACACAGCGCCGAGTCCGAGCTCGATCAGGATCTCATCCTCTCGCGCGTGCATCGCATGAGCCCCACGATCACCTTCGTCTTCAGAGTCGTCGTAGCCGGTGCAGTGCAGGGCGGCGTGGACGATGTAGAGCATCAACTCGCTGGTCACTTCGTGCCCTCGCGCTTGTGACTGCCGGCGGGCCTCGTCGGCGCAGATCAAGATGTCTGCATCGAGGAGGGTGTCGTCGTCCGGTGCAAGGTCGAAGGTCAGCACGTCAGTCGTGCCGGGCGCATCTTTATGTGTCTCGTGCAGACGGCTCATCTCGGTGTCGTCGATGATCGTCACGCGGATTTCGCCTCGGATGTGCCCGCGCGCGAGCAAACCCATGAAGCGCTCTGCGCACGCTCGGAGCACAGCAAGTTCATCGCTGCTCAGAAGCGATCCGGGATCCGCAAGATCGGCTGTGGTGGCGTCCGCTGCGGGTACGCCGGGCATAGGTCGACCCGGACTGTCGTCTTCCGCGGGGGGCTCTGGTTTCTCGTCCATCGTTTGACGGATCCGGGCGGCATTGTGGAACAGAAGCCGCTCAGGCGAAGCCCAACCCGCACGCCGGGTGGGCATAGGGCACTGTATGCGATGTCGGCACGCCCGTGGTGTGTCTTTTAGGGAAATGATGCAAGCCTGCCCGAGATCCTGGGTCCGAATAGCAAGCTCAGTCAGTCGCGGGCTTCACAAAAATGGTGTAGGCAGCGATCATGGTGGGCACCCCCTCATCGTTGAGTGAGGGATCCTGGTAGTCCGTCGCGATAGAGGCCTTCAGAAACGCGTCGGAATCGTCGGCGTCGAGCACGACAAGGTCCAGCCCCGAATCGGTGATTGCTTCTTGGGAGTAAGGGGCTCTGACGTTGGAGTAAGGCTGTGTAGAGGCAGCCAAGCGGGGCTCGATCGGGCCGTAGGCATATGTGATGAACCGCCCACCAGGCGCGAGGATCTGAGCGACACCCGCGAGGAACTGATCGGGGCTGGATGCCATCTGACGCATTGGCCTGCCTGGGGTAACCCATCTTGGTGGAACCGCGTTTTGGATGCTCAGTCCCGCAGAGATCCAGTCCGAAACGATGACGATGTCATATCCCTCACCGATGTTCTCGACCGATTGGGTTGGCCAGTCGGCGCGGATGAACCTGAGCGATCCGTCGGGGCCGTCCACGACGCTCTCAACAGTTCCGTGATCTTTGTGCTGGGCGTACACGCCGCTCATTCGTACTTGATCGTGGAGGATTGTGACGTCTGCACCAAGGCTCGCAAGAAGCCAGCCCTGCGTGCTCACGCGAGGGTTGTAGAGCAAGATCTTCCGACCGGCTAGCCCCTCGGGTGATTCCATCCCGGTTCCATAGACCACAAGATCCAGCGGCAGGAAGTCCATAAGAGGGCGTTCTGCAATGCCAGCGTAATACGCGAGTTCTGTGACAGGACGGAACCGAAGGAAGTTCTTCTCACGTTCGCTGAGGTCTGCGTACTGCGATTCTGTGTAGGCGAGCGTAAATCTCTGGTTGACCCATAGATACCTGCGGAGACGTTTGGGTAGTTCTTTGGTTGCTTCAAGGAAGGCCGCGCCTGTGTCGGTGCGCGCGTTTGGGATGAGCGCATCGGCGCGCTCGTGGAGGACCTCCGCGCCCGGCAGCTTCTGGTCGTTTGAGGTCGGGCCCGAAGCCAGGGGCTGGGAGGCCGCATTTGTTGCGGCGACTAGCACACCTGCAATGAAGAGCAGTCTCTTAGCGGATCGCATCGGTTTGTTCTCTCCAGTCATACCAGCACTACGGGCGAGAGCCCGCCGTGTTGCATTCAGCCCCTTGCCGCGGCACCGATCGACACGGTTACCGGCACGTGCGATGGGCGAACCCTCGCTTCAAACTCAGAGCGGAACTTGTTCATGATCGTCCTGAGGGCCCAGTTGTTCCCATCAGCCAGGCCGCAGATCGTGGTCCCGGGCATCGAGCCCATGCTCGTACCGATCTCGAGCGCCAGATCGAGGTCCTTGGTCTGCGCGTCGCCTTCTTCGATTCGGCACATGAGCTGGTAGAGCCATCCTGAGCCCTCTCGGCAGGGCGTGCACTGGCCGCAGGACTCGTGCTTGAAGAACCGGGCGATGTTGCGCGCCACGGCGACCATGTCGGTGTCCTCGTCGAACACGGTCGGGCACGCGGTGCCCAGGCCGAGCACGTTGTACTTTCGGCCGATATCGAAGTCGAGTTCGGCTTCGTACTGGTCGGTTCCGAGGATGCCCATCGAGACGCCACCCGGGATCGCACCTTTGAACTTCTTACCGCCCCGCATGCCGCCGCAGTAGTCCTCGACAAACGTGCGAAGCGGGATGCCGAGCTCGAACTCGTATACACCAGGTTTCTCGACGTGGCCCGACATCCCCATGAGCTTGGTGCCGAAGCTGGGCGGCCCGCCGATGGTGCTCTCGACACCCTGGTCCATGAACCACTGCGCGCCGTTCTCGATGATGCTCGGCAGGTGCGCGAGTGTCTCGACGTTGTTGATGATTGTGGGTTTGCCGAAGAGGCCTTTGAGCGCGGGGAAGGGCGGCTTGATGCGAGGCCAGCCTCTTTTGCCCTCGATGGCTTCCAGCAGCGCGGTTTCCTCGCCGCAGATGTACGCGCCGGCGCCGCGGTGGACGTAGCAGTCAACGCGGAACTTGTTTCCGCCCGTGTTGTCGCCCGAGTTGATGAGTCCCTTGTCGCCGAAGATGCCGTTCTCGTACGCCTCCTTGAGCGCGTTCTCGAGGACCTTGGCCTGGTGGTGGTACTCGCCTCGGATGAAGATGTACGCCTTGTTGAGGCCGCAGGCGTAGCAGCAGATCGCGATGCCTTCGAGCATCAGGTGCGGGTCAAAGTCCATGAGCAGGCGGTCCTTGAAGGTGCCAGGCTCGGATTCGTCTGCGTTGATCGCGAGGTAGCGCTCGGCGCCCTCGTCGCCCGGCAACTTGCCGTCCGGGATGGGCGGCAGGAAGGTCCACTTGAGCCCTGTCGGGAAGCCCGCGCCGCCGCGACCGCGGAGCATGGAGGTCTTGACCTCGCTGGTCACATCCTCGGGCTTCATGGTGATGGCCTTCTTGAGGCCCTCGTAACCCCCGGTTTTGACGTACTCGTCGTAGGAGACGATGTGGCGGTCTTTGAACTCGCCGTAGGGTGGCGTCGGGATCCGCTTGCAGAGGATGTTTTCGTTCAGCTTGGGCTGCCAGGCCATGGACAATGCTCCGCCCCGGAGGGTTTTGGGTCGTTGGTTTGAGCAGATACTAGCGTCGCGCGGGGGCTTTGAGGATCTATCGGAGCCTGACGCAACCCGATCGGGCGACCTAGGGAAATTCCGGACAACATTGTGGATATTTTGACCCCGATCCGGACCTGATTTGCTGGTCTTCGCTGCTGGGTGTTGTTTATTTCTAGTGGGCGCGGCCGCTTTCGGCGAGGAGGCTGCGCAAGGACTGAAGGGAATCGAAGATGATGCGTTCGACGTTTGGTGTTGCCCTCTCGGCAGGGATGGCTGTGTCTGTCATTGCTCAGGACTACCGCACGATCGACGGCACGGGCAACAACATTGCCAACCCCGACCTTGGGTCTGCAGGAATGTTGCTCCTCCGAGAGTCCAGCGGCGCGCTGTACCAGGACGGGGTCGGCTCGATGATGCCACGCCCATCGGCGCGCACAATCTCAAACACACTCGGTTCTCAGACGGCGCCGCTTGGCAACGGGCAGGATCTCTCGAGTATGTTCTGGCAGTGGGGGCAGTTCATCGACCACGACTTCGCGCTCGTGGGCACCAACGCCGGCGACCCGGCGAGTATCGCGGTCCCCGCAGGAGACCCGTGGTTCGATCCGACGAACTCAGGTACCGCGACGATCCACTTCAACCGGTCTCTTTGCATCGATGGGATCAACTCACCCCGCCAGCACGCAAACGAGATCACACACTTCCTTGACGGCTCGATGGTCTACGGCTCTAACGAAACTCGCGCCACAACACTCCGCGAGCTCTCGGGCGGTCGCCTCCTGATGACGAGTGACGGGTTCATGCCTCGAAACACGTTCGGCCTGCCCAACGCCAATGACACCGGTGCGCCGGACGAGTCGCTGTTCCTGGGCGGTGATGTCCGCGCCAACGAGCAGGTCGGGCTGACCGCGATGCACACGCTCTTTGTGCGAGAGCACAACCGCTGGGCAGACACGCTTGGCGCACAGAACCCAGGATGGGACGACGAGCGGATCTACCAGACCGCACGCAAGATCGTCGGCGCCGAGATCCAGAAGATCACGTACGAGGACTGGCTCCCCTCGATGATGGGCGGCAAGCTGAACGCTTACGCCGGGTACGACAGCAATGTTGATCCCTCGATGTCGAGCGCGTTCACAACAGCCGCGTACCGCTTCGGGCACACGATGCTGAATGAGCAGATACTGCTCGTCGGACCCCAGGGCCAGGACAACGGGTCCTACAACCTCTTCGAGTCCTTCTTCAGCCCGGATCTTGTCACACCGGATGGGGCGATGGAGGATCTGATGCGGGGTCTCGCTTGGCAGGAAGCGAACGAAGTAGACACGCAGGTCATCGATGATGTCCGAAACATGCTCTTCGGGCCTCCGGGTTCGGGCGGGCTCGACCTGCTCTCGCTGAACCTCCAGCGCGGGCGCGACCACGGCATCGCCGACTACAACACAATGCGCGAGGACTTCGGGCTCGAGCGAGTGGATAGCTTCGACGACATCACGAGCGACACAAGCCTCGCGGCCGCGATCGCGCAGGCGTACGACAACGACATTGACAACGTCGACGCCTGGATCGGGTTGATGGCCGAAGATCACGCGCCGGGCGCCGCGATCGGAGAGACGCTGATGGCCATTTTCGCCGATCAGTTCTCGCGTATGCGCGACGGCGACCGGTTCTTTTATCTCAACGATACTGATTTGTTGCCCTGGCTGAGTGAGATCGAGAGCACGAGCCTCGCCGACATCATCGCATACAACACAGATGCGATGATCGCGGGGAATGTGTTCGTGGTTCCCACGCCGGCGTCGGCATTTCTTGTGGGGCTCGCCGGGCTGGGTGTAGCGCGGCGGCGCAGGGCCTGAGAATCATCTGACTCCAAATCCGAAGTACCTTACATATCATGACCCCGAACTCGGGCATGGAACGGGAGGTATCTTTATGGCAACCGACATCATCGACTACAAGATCATCGGCAACGACATGCAGGCGGTGATCATCACGCTTGACCCGCAGGAAGCCGTCGTCGCTGAGGCGGGGGCAATGATGTACATCGACCCCGACGTGGAGATGGCCACCTCGCTCTCGATGAAGGGCGGCGGGGGCGGCGTGTTCGGGAAGCTCTTCGAGGCCGGCAAGCGCATGGTCACGGGCGAGTCGTTCTTTATCACGTACTTTGCCAACCAGGGCAGCGTCCGGCGCGACTGCGCGTTCGCGGCGCCCTACCCGGGGCATGTGATCCCGATCGAGCTTGCAGACCACGGCGGAGAATTGACGTGCCAGAAGGACTCGTTCCTCTGCGCTGCACGCGGCATCGAGATCGGGATCGCGTTCCAGAAAAAACTGGGCGTGGGCCTCTTCGGCGGCGAGGGCTTCATCCTCCAGAAGCTCTCGAGCGAGTCGGGCGACGGGCAGGCGTTCCTGCACGCGGGGGGCACGATCATCGAGCGCGAGCTCGCGCCCGGCGAGCAGCTCCGCGTGGACACCGGCTGTCTCGTCGCGTTCGAAAAGACTGTGGGCTATGACATCCAGTTCGTTAAGGGCATCAAGAACAAGCTGTTCGGCGGCGAGGGGCTTTTCTACGCCGTGATGACCGGTCCTGGGAAGGTCTGGCTCCAGACGCTGCCCTTTAGCAGGTTCGCCGACCGAGTGATCGTCGCGAGCAGGACCAACAAGGGCGAGGGCTCTGTCCTGGGCGGCGTGTTCGACATGATCGACGGGTCGTAACCTCAAACGGACGTTCGGTTGCTTGATGTCTCTGGCGGATCGGCCGATACGGGACATGCCGGGTGCCTGCTGCCGATAGTGTTGTCGGACCCCGCCGGAGCTACCGATGCGCGCCCTGATCCTGGCCGACAGCTGCAATCCAGAATGGCCGAGCCTCCCCGTCGTGGGCTACAAGGCCGCGCTCGCGCTCGGCGAGGTGTGCGATATCACGCTCGCCACACACGTGCGCAACAGAGAGAACATCGAGAAGCACGGCAAGGGCAAGTGCGAAGTCATTTACCTCGACAACGAGTACATCGCCGGGCCCATGTACAAGGCCTCCACGATTATCCGGGGCGGTAAGAAGGTCGCGTGGACCGCTGGCATCGCGATGAGCTACCTGCCCTACATCGCGTTTGAGCGTCAGGCCTGGAAGCATCTTGGCGAGCGCATC
>WUAK01000101.1 GCA_009827205.1 Phycisphaeraceae bacterium
GCTCTATGCGAACTCGGAGCTCTGGGCATACCACGTGAACGATTCGCTCGATGTCATGGCGTTCGAGCGCTACCAGGACGGTGGCGGCTCGTTCGTGGCGGTCGTGAACCTGTCGAACGACGCTCGCAATGGCTACCGGATTGGGATGCCCCGTGACGGTCAGTGGGAACTCATCATCAACTCGAACGATCCTGCGTACGACGGACTCGGCGGGGGTACTCCGGCTGGTATGCTGACGCTCGAACCAGTCGCGTCGGGCCCGCACCCCAGATCGGTCGTGCTCGATATCCCGGCCCGATCGCTCCTGCTGATCCGTCACGGCGAGGAACCCGCCTGCCCCGCCGACGTCAACGGTGATGGTTCTGTCACGCCAACCGATTTCACCGCATGGATCAACGCATTCAATAACAACCTTCCCGGGTGTGACCAGAACGGCGACAACGCCTGCACACCCACAGACTTCACCGCCTGGATCAACAACTTCAACGCGGGCTGCTGACCGACCCGAGAGGAGAGACATGATTAGGAAGAATCGAGATCTGATGACCCTCATCGTCGCCTGCACCGCCGGATCGGCGTATTCGTCCGACAAAATCATCGCCTCGATGCCGATCGGTTCTGTTACGGTGCCCACGAGCGCGGGTGCAACGGTAAACATGCCGTTTGCGGGTCTTTCCGAGGGTGTCACAGGCTTTGGAATCGCAGGAGACTTCGTGGTGCAGACCGGGGATTTCGGTGGCGGCTCCGGTCCCTGGTCTGTCGATGTTGAGATCACCGCAAACGCACCCGGAGGCGAGTCACTCTTCTGGCATCCGGTAGGAGGGGAGATCTCCATTGCTGACTACCCGCTGCAGGACGGCACGTCCGGGTTTGCGGATGTCAATGGCAACGGGGCGTGGTCCTTCGAGTTCACCGCAGACGTCTCGCAATCGAACTGGATCTACCGCATCGACGACGCGACGCTGTACCTTCTTGGCGACGCGCCCGACGTGATCACCCAGTACACCGCTGAGCCGGATCAGAACGACCAATGGAACCGGCCCTTCTCAATCGTGGGGGTCTCTGGTCTCGGTCCCGTTGCGTACCACGTGTTCGAGTTCACCGTTACGGAGCCCGGTCTTTATGACCTGACCAGCGTGCTCGCGAGTGGAGGCAATCACTTTACCTTCCTCTACAAGGGCGGGTTCGATCCGGGCCAGCCGCTTGCAAACCTGCTTGACTATGGGCTTGGTAACGGGTTCTCGCCATTCGATGTGCCGCAAGGGACATCGAATATCAGCGCACTGCTGCTCGAAGGCGAGACGTACACCTGGGTCACGAGCGAGTGGTCTTCGACGAGCCCTGTGGGTACTTCGACGAACACCATCGTGGGTCCGGGCGACGCTGTTGAAACCGGGAGTTGCATAGCCGACGTCAACGGCGACGGTGCCCTGACACCCACCGACTTCACGGCCTGGATCAACGCGTTCAACAACAATCTCCCGGGGTGTGACCAGAACGGTGATGGCTCGTGCACCCCGACCGACTTCACGGCCTGGATAGCAAACTACAACTCAGGATGCCCCTGACGCGTCCAGGTGCATCATCAGTATGCCAACCCTTGTGAACCAGCCCCCCCGGGGTTAAAGTGTCCGATAACTCAAGGGGAATCTAATGAGTAGATGTATAACAGCAATCGCGATCTTCTCTCTTGCATTCACGGCTGGCGCTGATGAGCTTCTTGTACCTTCAGTATTTCCAACCATTCAGGACGCCGCGGACGCAGCTCTCAATGGCGATGAAATTGTTGTTTCCCCCGGCGTATACGCGGGCTTTCTAACCTCGACAGATGTCACAGTCAGGGGCGACGGCGTCTCGCCTGAAGGCGTGATCATCACTGGTGGGATTACAGCGTTCGGTGCGATCGCACTCGAAAATATGCGCATCACGGGCGGAGCAAATCTCACAACAGGCAACAGCAGGGTTTCGAACTGCATAGTGAACTTTGTCGGTATCGAGTTCAACTTTCCCTCCTCGGGCCTAGTCGAGGACACGCTGTTCGATGGCTGCACAGACACAGCGCTGATTCTTGCAGATGCGGGATTTACGGTCCGAAGATGTGACTTCATCAATAACTCAACCTCGGGTAACGGCGGGGCTATCCGTGTGACTGATTCAACACTAGATATTGATGATTGTAACTTCACGACGAATCACGCAGACGGATTCAGCGGGGCAATCCACGCTTCGTCGTTCGCCGTCGAGCTTGAGATCGATAATTCGACTTTTTCTGGAAACACCGCCGACATGAACGCTGGTGCAGTTTTCTTTTCTAATTCCCTTGGGGGGCAGTGCATACTCTTTCAGTGTGACTTCGTTGGGAACTCGTCCCCGGGCGACACCGGTGCTGTCAGCATCTCTTCTTCCGAAGATTCGGTCCCGCCTGGTTCCGTCAATGGGTGTTCATTCAGGGGCAACATTGCTGGTGCAGGGGGGGGTGCGCTACGCTTTGGAAATCTGCCCGCTTCACCAGTAGCGAGTACGGAGTTTTGCGGGAATACGCCGGCAGATATCGTGGGCAGTTTCTTTGATGTGGGCGGAAATTCCTTTGCGACGGCATGCGACTGCCTAGCCGACGTCAACGGCGACGGTGCCCTGACACCCACCGACTTCACGGCGTGGATCAACGCGTTCAACAACAATCTCCCGGGGTGTGACCAGAACGGTGATGGCTCATGCACACCGACCGACTTCACGGCCTGGATCAGCAACTACAACGCCGGGTGTTGATTTTTTCTGAAGCCGGGAATATCCCAAACTATGGGGTGATTCGCCCGATGTGTTCCTGCGCTCGCTGGGGGGCTGCGCATTCAACTTCACGCCAATTCGGGGAGTCCTCATGAAGATCCGCCACACCGCTCTCGCCCTCTCAGCCGCCGCCCTCGCAAGCTCCGCGATGTCGCAGAGCAGCACCGCGACCTACAGCCTGACGTTCGAGGCGACCTGGACGAATTCCAACCACCCGGGTGCCTACCCGAACAATGCACACTTCTCACAACTTGTAGGAACCACTCACAACGACGAGGTCACGTTCTGGGAGCCGGGCGGAATCGCAACAGCGGGTATCGAGCAGGTAGCCGAGACCGGGGCGACTTCGCGATTCAGAATCGAGATCAACGATGCCATCTCAGCCGGCACCGCGCACGAGATCATCCTCGGGGCTGCTATCAATTCCCCGGGCTCCACGACGCTTGAGTTTGACGTTCCTTCCGACAAGCCGCTGTTTACGCTCATCACCATGATCGCCCCGAGCCCCGATTGGTTCGTTGGCACGCATGGGCTGAGCCTCCGCGATAGCGCAGGCGAGTGGATCGACGAGATCGTCGTCGACCTGGAAGCCTACGACGCGGGTACCGAGGACGGCTCGAACTTCAGCACGAGCAACCCTGCGACTATTCCGGCTGAGCCGATCTCTGACTTCAGCACGACACCGCCTTTCGCGGGGCTCCCCGAGCTCGGCACCTACACACTCACGCTCTTGTCTGTCGACACGTGCCTCGCAGACGTCAACAGCGACGGATCGCTGACCCCGACCGACTTCACCGCATGGATCGACGCGTTCAACAGCTCTCTACCCGGCTGTGATCAGAACGGCGACGGCTCCTGCACACCCACAGATTTCACGGCTTGGATCAACAACTTTAATGCAGGCTGCTGATCCGTCTGTCATTATTCACATTTGTAGATTCTAAGGGTCGTTTCTAATCTTCGATTCCTGTACGCTCCCGGCGGAGGAATTCTGATGAAACGAGCCGCAGCGATAGCCGCATTCGCATACCCGGTCCTTGTCGGGGCGCAGGTCTCGACCATGCCCGCGATCCCCGGTGTGCCCGGCAAGGTTGATGCTGCGCTCGATCTGCTCGTGTGTTTCGAATGGGATCAGGCGACACCGTTTCCTGTCGCGTGTCCGGTCAGCACACCAAGCAGCCCGGTGACCGGGGGTTGTGTGAGCGTCGAGATCAATGGTGACCCTGTTGTTGGGATGACGCTGCATGATTTCGATATCAGCTTTGCGGATTTCCCGCAGCAGACTGCGGCGTATTTCACGCAGGGCACAATCGACTATGTCATCACCGGATGCACGCTCCGCATGTCTCCTGGAGCGCAGCCCATCACGGGCGTCTACAGCGCACCCGACGACCACTTCGTACTCACGGGTATCCCGATCGAACTCGAGGGGCAGCTCCTGATCACGGGCACCTCGGGCGAGGCTGGTGATGCATTCCCCGTAAGCAGCATGGAGCTTGCAGAATTCGTGTTTCCCGACGCCAGTGGTGCGATGACAACGACCACCGATCCTGATAGCGGAGACATTGTCGTTGTCCTGAGTGTTCTTGTCGGCGCACCATTCGCTCAGCCCGGCGGCAGGCTCGATGTCGGGAGCGGCTTCATCGTCGGGATCGGCGGCGGCGCGCTGTCTGTCGCAACCGGGGACTCCTGCAGCACACAATCCTGTGCAGGCGATACCAACGGCGACGACCAACTCACGCCCGCCGACTTCACAGCGTGGATCAACGCGTTTAACAACAACCTCCCCCAGTGCGACCAGAACGGCGACGAGGTCTGCACGCCAACCGACTTCACGGCCTGGATCGCGAATTTCAACGCCGGCTGCTGAGGTTGCCCAGATCGCCATCACAGCCGGCGGAACGCCCATAATCAGCCCTCTGGGGCGATTGCGGACAAAACTCCGTGATTTCTAGGCTGAATCTGCGTGCCTCCTGGATATTCTGAATGTCGCGGCTTGGTGGTCAATCTCGGATGTGTTTGTGGATGGGTTTACAACACAAACACCGGAGGAAACACCAGATGACACGCAAAGCACTCACGGCACTCGCACTTCTCGCCGCGGCAGGCGCCGCACAGTCTCAGACAATCAACATCCCACCGGATGTCTTCCCTCCGGAGTCGTATTTCACGGCCAACCCCGGCGCAACGGTCAACGTCTGCTGCTCCGACGGCATCCTCCCCGACGCGCCCGACGGCGTCTTCACCTTCAACGGCGCAACGGTCAACATCAACGACGCCGGCGAATCCGGCTTCTTTACGCTCGACTCGTTCATCGAAGACGGCATCTACAACATCAACGACGGCGGCAAGCTGATCCGCACCAAGTTCGTCGGGGGCACGGGCTCGACTTCGTTCAACCTCGCCGACGGTGGTCTCGCACGCAGCGGGCTCTGGCTCCAGGGCAACACGTCTGGCACGATCACCGGCGGTGACATCGGGCTCGTCGCCTCGGGTCAAGCAGCCATGATTGTCGAGGACGATGCATCCTGCACCATGTCAGGAGGCGACATCGACACCTTCATCCTGATCCAGGACAACGCGACGTTCGAGCAATCGGGCGGCACAATCGACGGCGGCATCCAGGTCAACGACGACGCAGAGGTCACCGTTACCGGTGGCTCTAGCGGAACCAACGGTTTCACCCGCAGCATCGGCAGCGTCCTCAACATCAGCGGCGGAACCATCGGCAGAGACTTTGTCGCTGAAAAAGGAACCGTCAACATGTCAGGCGGCGGGTTCGACGTCAACTGTGCCATCCTCAACTCCTCTGGTGTCGATCCAGTCTGGAACATGACGGGCGGCGCGCTCGGTTCCGACTTCCGCGCTTACGACGGCACGTTCAATCTCTCCGGCGGACTCGTCGGGTCGGGCTTCAGGCTCGGTCGACCAACCGGCGACGGGTCGGGCGTCGCCATGAACATCACCGCCAAGTCTGCAACACTCGACGGCGCGATGATCCCGCTCAGCACCACACCCACTACGATCACCGCCCGCGGCGGGGAGACACTCACATGCATCCTGCTCGACGACTCGGTTGTCTCGTTCGAACTCAACGAGAGCCTGGTCTTCGGCGAAGATCGGTTCCGCGCCGGGGCACTGCTCACCATCAAGAGCAACTGTGTCGCCGACACCAACGGCGACGGCACACTCGGCCCGACCGATTTCACGGCTTGGATCGACGCCTACAACAACAGCCTCCCGGCCTGCGACCAGAACGGCGACGGCTCGTGCACCCCAGCCGACTTCACCGCCTGGATCGCCAACTACAACGCGGGCTGCTGATTACCGGGCCCCACATACTGCAACACTTTCCTCCGGGATGAAGCGCGCGTCGGACACACGCCGCGTACTCCCCGGAGGCTTTCTTATGATGCAGACCATGCAACGCGGTTTATGTACCATCGCATTTGGATTGAGTCTTTCTCTTTGTGTCCATGCACAACCCGGTGCAGAGATCGGCCCGCTCACCCCGAATGACCCGACAGAGGGGCAACAGTTCGGCGATGATGTCGACATTCACAACGGGATCGCGATCGTCGGCGCTTTCGGCCTGTGGACGGTTCCCGTCCCTGGCGCCGCGTACCTCTTTGATGTGAGCACCGGGAATCAGCTCGCCAAGCTCAGCCTGCCGCCCGTCTTTGGCAATGATCAACTCGTGCTTGGTGTGGGGATCGGCCCAGGCCGCGCAATGGTCGGTACACGCAACTGGGCCTCGGGCAACGACTACACGCCGCGCGTCTGGATGTTCGACACGACCGACCCCGCGAACCCGGTCTTCCTCCAGCACCTCGTCCCGGGCGACGCGGCCTTTGTGGATGACTTCGGGCACGCCATTGACATCGAGGGCAGCCTCGCGGCGATCGCGGCTCCCGCCAACAACGCGATGGGAGCGCTGTCTGGCGCGGTGTACCTCTTTGACACCGCGACCGGTACCGAGCTCTCAAAGTTCTTTCCCGCTGATGGTGAGGCTGTGGATCAGTTTGGATTTTCATTAGACATCGACGGTGATCTCGCACTCGTGGGCGCGCGCTGGGATGATGACAGCGCACCAAACGGTGGGGCCGCCTATCTCTTTGATATCTCCGATCCTGCCAATCCAGTCGAGCTCTCGAAGGTCAGCGCGGCTATGGGTGATGAGAACGACTATTTCGGATACGAGGTCGCGCTCTCTGGGAATGTCGCCGCGGTCGGCGCGATATTCGATGACGATCTTGGGCTCGACGCGGGAGCCGTGTACATCTACGACGTCACCGACCCGTCAAACCCGGTCATGGTGAAGAAGCTGCTCGCGAGTGATGGCGATCCGACCGATGATTTCGGATGGTCCGTTGCCATGCAGGGCGACACGCTTGTCGTTGGCTCGCGCACCGACGATGACATCCACCCCGGCGCAGGTTCTGCGTACCTCTTTGATATCTCCAGCCCCGCGAACCCCCTCGAGGTCGCCAAGATGGTTCCCGCTGACACAAGCCCGAACGCTACTTTCGGGTGGTCGCTTGAGATAGAGGACGGCATTGGTATTGTCGGCGCATCCCAAAAAGACACCCCAATCCCCAACGCCGGCGCCGCGTATGTATTTGACGTTTCGCTTCCAGGGCCTGATTGTCTCGCCGACGTCAACGGTGACGGCACGGTCACGCCCACCGACTTCTCGGCCTGGATTAATGCGTTCAACAACAACCTGCCTACATGCGATCAGAACGGCGACAACGCGTGCACGCCCGCCGATTTCACCGCGTGGATTGCGAATTTCAACGCGGGGTGCCCGTAATAGCTCCCATTTGTTCCCCATAAAGACCGATGTGCAGCCAGTTCGCGGCTCACGTATTGCGGGGGAGGTGCTCTTCGTGCAAACTGGTGCGTGGAACAGGCCTTGTGTAGGGGGAAAGCAATGAAAGCTCAGCTCACCGCGGTAGCGATCGTATGTCTCAGCGGAGCCGCGGTCGGCCTCGCGTCATCACTCCCTGCGAGGCCCTCGCTCGCGCCCGCCGTGATCCCGGATGAGTTCCCGGTCGACCAGTTTGTCAACTTCGAAACACCTCACGTCCACCCGATCGACATGACACCCGACGGCACGACGCTTCTTGCCGTCAACACCGCCGACAACAGGCTCGAGATTTACTCGCTCGCATCGGGGATGCCCGTTTCTGTGGGCTCGATCCCGGTCGGGTTAGACCCTGTCGCGGTGCGCGCGCGCTCGAACACAGAAGCGTGGGTTGTCAACCACATCTCCGACTCGGTGAGCGTCATTGATCTGACAACAATGAACGTCGTGCGAACGATCCAGACACTCGATGAGCCAGCCGATGTCGCGTTCGCCGGCAATGACATGAATGCGTTCGTCACGTGCTCACAGGCGAACACCGTTCAGGTTTTTGATTCCTCGACCGGTGCGCACATCAGCGATCTCGACATATTCGCCGAGGATCCGCGTGAGCTTGCGGTGAGCCCGGACGGCTCGACCGTGTACGCCGCGGTGTTCGAATCGGGCAACGACTCGACCATACTTGGTGGTGGTCTCGCGGTCGCGCAGACGCTCGCGTTCCCGCCGAACGTCGTCAGCGATCCGGCGGGGCCCTACGGCGGGGTGAACCCGCCGCCCAACGACGGCGGATCGTTCTCGCCCACGCTCAACGGCGCAAACCCGAACGCCCCACGCGTGGGACTCATCGTGAAGAAGGATGCGAACGGCGCCTGGCGTGACGACAACGGCGTCGACTGGACAGACTTTGTCTCCGGCGCCCAGGCCAACCTGTCTGGACGAGTCGTCGGGTGGGACCTCGCTGACCACGACGTCGCGATCATCGATGCAAACTCGCTGGGCGTGACCTACCAAACCGGCCTCATGAACGCGTGTATGGCGCTCGGCGTCAACCCTGCTACGGGTGAGATCACCGTAGTCGGGACCGACGGCACGAATGAGATCCGATTCGAGCCCAACGTCAACGGCAGATTCGTCCACGTGCTCGGCGCGACCTTCGACACGGTTTCATCGCCCACAATCACCGATCTCAACCAGCACCTGACATACATCCCGGGCCCGACGATCACACCCATCGCTCAGAACGAGCGGGACAAATCGCTCGGCGATCCACGGGCGATCGTCTGGAACCAGGCGGGCACCAAGGGCTATGTCGCCGGCATGGGCTCGACCAACGTCATCGTTGTCGATCAGAGCCCCGCGCGTGCGGGGTTGAGCGACACTATCGACGTTGGGCAGGGTCCG
>WUAK01000102.1 GCA_009827205.1 Phycisphaeraceae bacterium
CTTCCGATCTTTGTCTATTTCTCCCCCGCCGACTTCTCTCCCGCCTGCACAGCACAGGCGTGCATGATTCGAAACACATTCAAGCGTGAATCGGCTTCCCAAGGCATCGTCATCGGCGTGAGCCCGCAAGGAGCCGGGATTCACCGGGCGTTCCAGAGCTTCATGCATCTCCCCCAGCAACTCGTATCTGACCGAGACAAGGTGATCGGCCGGTCGTTCGGAGCGGTGGGACCCCTGGGAATCTACCGGCGACTCTCATACATCATTGGTGAAGACCACCAGATCCTCATGATGGCCGAGGGAGGTTTGGCGATCACCTCGCACCAGAAGCTCGCGAAGCGCTACTTTGAGATGTTGCATGACCAATCAGAGTTCGATTCGACAGACAATTGACGCTGCTGGACGATGTCATTGCTGTAATATTTCCATCGGCAGTTACCGCTCAATCGGTGTCTAAAGCCTCAAAATGGCCATTAGAGATCAAGATGTAACAGTTGCATTCAAACTCTTCCCATAATAGTCTCAGAACTGCGAGTACCCGCCTCAGGGTTCTCCGTGTCTCGTTTTGGGAGCAAGGGCATGTTTGAACGGTATGTGGTAGGTATTCTGGCAGGCCTCTTTGCAATCGCAACTGCTGCTGCTCAGCCAGGGGCTCCAACCTACACGGGCGAAGTCTGTCTTACTGGATCGACCGTAACCGTTACCGTCACGGCAACCCCGACCGCTACCGCGATCCTGATCTATCCCACTCCCCCGGGGGGCGGTTACTTCATGAACAATGATGGTGCGGGGAATTACTCCGCGACATTCACAGGACTCTCTGCAGGAACCCAATTCAGCTTCAACTTAGTCGTACAGGCCCCTGCACAGTACGAGTACCAGCCGCACACGTTCACCCTCACCCAAGGCTGCCAGTCGTTTGATTCGGATGACAATGGCGGCGGCGGCGGCGGAGGTGGCGGTGGCGGTGGTGGTAATGATGGCCTGCCACACCCAAGAGCATTCAGCCATGATGTC
Organism: Phycisphaeraceae bacterium; assembly: GCA_009827205.1. GTDB lineage: Bacteria > Planctomycetota > Phycisphaerae > Phycisphaerales > UBA1924. Next base: position 1,018 of record WUAK01000102.1, read on the forward strand.
GTTGAGAACAACGGCGTGTGGTCCGTTCAGATCGAAACAGGCCCACCGGCTTCGCCGCTCCCCGCGGTGAACGGGATCGATCTGCGATACCGTGTAGCGAACGGTCCGATGCAAACCGTTTCCATGGCCAACGCCGGCGGGTTCGTCTGGAACTACGACCTACCAGAGCTGGACACTGGCGACGACATTTCATACTCGTTCGTCAAGACTGTTGGAATCGAGCCAGTGGATACCGCATGGTTCGAGCGGACGCTCGGAGATGCGGCGCCTCCGCTTCCTGATACCCCGATTGAAACCGTGGCCGGTGTGCGTTTCCGCGACAGGCACGAGAATGAGTGGCGATTCGATCACTATCCCGAAGGCTACGACATCGGCAGGACCTTTGATCTCAAGATTACCGATCGGGGAGACAGTCTCGATATCGAGCTCATGACAGAGCCGCAGGTGCCAGTAGGTGCAGTCGACATCAAGTGGTACAACCAGGCGGGTGATGTCGGTTTCTGTGATCGCAACATATCAGCGATCAGTCAGCGCATGGACGGCGGTGGGGGTGTCTTTACTTCGACGATCGGTGATCTCGTGCACGGCCAGCGCGTCGACATCGAGTTTACACTCCTGGCAGCGCAGACCTATTACAGCGAATTCCTCTACTACTACGTCGGTGACGGAAGGCTCCAACGCGAATCGCAGCATCCGCTCGCGTATGCCGCGGGTGATGCTTCAATCCCTGTTATCACTGTCAAGCAGTTTGCGTTCAACCAGCATGCCCTGAATCTAACACCAGATGAACTCCGATCATTCATGGAGGGGAAGGTTGCGTTCGAGACACGGTGGGATGACGGGCTGCTCTTTAATCCGCCCACCGCGTTCGACTGCAACGGCGGGCCGGTTGGATTCAATATGGGCCCGAGTCCCGTCTTCGAACCAGATCTACTCGGACCGCTCTACACGAATAACTCGTGCATCGAGTGCCACATGCTCGATGGCCGTGGACTCGCGCCCGTCACCGGTTCTGACTCACTCGAGGATTACGTTGTTCGGGTGAGCATCCCGGGTCTTCCCGGCGGACCTCCAGAACCACACCCTTTCTATGGAGTTCAACTCGACACGAAGGCTGTCGCGGGTGCTACTCCCGAAGGCCAGGCTGCCATCGAGTGGGAAGTTGTGACCGGTTCATTCGATGACGGCACCCCTTATGAGCTTCGGAAACCCCGGTTTGAATTCACAGATCTCTTGTATGGTGAGATCGGTACAAACATACCGGGTGATCCTGCAGCCAATACCGCGGGCGGTCCGTACCAGGGCGAAGCTGAAATATCCGTGCGTGTTGCTCCAATGCTCATCGGTCTCGGCTTGCTCGAAGCAGTTGACGACAGCGAGATCCTGTCGTGGGCAGACGAGAACGATACCGACGGTGATGGCATCTCTGGCAAGGCAAACATGGTCCCAGACAGAGCCACCGGGAACAGCGCTCTCGGCAGGTACGGGTGGAAAGCCACGGAGCCGAATCTGAAGCAGCAGGCTGCGTCAGCCTTCGCGCACGACATGGGGATGTCGTCATCCCTAGCAGGCTCCGGCCCTGTCGAGGTCGATTCACAGGCGCTCGACCAGATGGTTGCTTATCTGCGCGGACTCGCAGTTCCACCGAGAGAAAACCACCTCGATCCAGTTGCGCACCAGGGCAAGGTGCTCTTTGAAGTTGCCGGTTGTGCAGACTGTCACAGACCGACAATGCGTACGTCGAGCAACGCTCCGATCGCAGCGTACCGGAATCAGGTTATTCAGCCCTTCACGGACTTGCTGCTTCACGACATGGGTGAGGAGCTCGCAGACAATCGTCCGGAGTACAACGCCACCGGTCGAGAGTGGCGCACGCCGCCTCTCTGGGGGCTCGATTACGTCGGCCACACACTCGGCACGCCAACTGACCCGTTCGATCCGAACGGTAATCCTGAGCAGCCGAACTACCTGCATGACGGACGGGCGAGAACACTCATGGAAGCGATCCTTTGGCACGGCGGTGAAGGTGCTTCGTCACGCGAAGCGGTTCTCGGTATGAGTGCTGCCGAGCGGAACGCGCTGATCGAGTATGTGAAGTTCCCATTCGTAGACCCCGTGACTGTGCCGACTCCTCCGGAGTGTGTCGCAGACGTCAATGGTGATGGAGTGCTTTCACCACCAGACTTCACTGCCTGGATTGCAGCGTTCAACACATCGTCACCCGCATGTGACCAGAACAACGATGGATTGTGCACACCAGCAGACTTCACCGCATGGATCGCAAACTACAACGCGGGTTGTCCGTAATTGCTCGGTAAGAAACGAAAGACTTGCGACATGGCGCAAGTCCCTTCGAATCAAGAAATAGCGGGGGCGAGTTTCGAATTGTCTAATCTCTCCTCTAGCGTTTACTTCAAGTATCGCCCATTGCGTTGTGTTTCCTTCAAGCGATGAGAATGACCTTGCCTTGGTGAGATGCCAGCACTATGTCGTCGCGACTTTCGTAATCTGGATTACGGGAACCATCACACCTCTCATCTTCATGGTGTGCAATATTGGTCTTCCTGCACCATCACGCTGATGAGATACAGTGCGGATCGTGACTCGCGTGGGACTGTTCCACGTCCAAGGGCTTACTTCTGGCTCGGGTGGCAGACGCAGCTGACGCCCCCCACGTGATCGCTCAGAATTACTACTACAGGAGATTCCTCTATGAACTTGCAAATACTCCTAGTGAGACCATTGATTAAACATGCATAGCATAGTATAATCATGCATGTCCCGTATCCGCCGCCATTCTGTGCTCCGCAAAATCCTAGCTGATAGCCCTGCTTCTACCCAGGACGAGCTGGTCTCAGCGCTCGCGGAGGCCGGTATGCCCGTGACGCAGGCGACGGTCTCACGAGACCTGGCTGCGATTCGAGCTGTGCGAGCGGTGGATGGATATCGGCTTGCCGGGGATGTCGGCGGGGAAGCGATCCCGGAGGCGGAACGCCGACTTGCAGGCGTGATTCGTGAGCACGCGATCTCAGTCGAGGCCGCCGCGTCGTTTGCGGTGGTGTTAACTGCGCCTGGACATGCAAATTTCGTCGCGGCGGAACTCGACGGGGCTCGCCCGCCCGGCATGGTGGGGTGTATTGCAGGGGACGACACAATATTCGTTGCGACAAAGTCAGAACGAGAGGCGGACCGGCTCGTGCGCCTCCTCTGTTCCATGATGGAAGGGTGAGGATGCAGGTCACTGAGGTCAAATCGAAGACGGGGTTACCCCGTCACTTCCTGAACACGCAGGATTGGTCATGGTCCGAGCTATGTGCGCTGCTCGATCACGCACGAGAACTAAAAGAGAATCCGATCCAGCCCTTGCTGAACGGGAAGTCCGTGGCACTGGTCTTCTTCAACCCCTCTCTTCGCACGCGGGCGTCGTTTGACATTGGTGCCACACAGTTGGGAGGGCATGCTGTCGTCCTCGAGCCTGGAGGCAGCTCGTGGGAAATGGCATTCGGCGAGGGTGAGGTTATGGACGGTGCCGCTGAAGAGCATGCCAAGGAGGCGGCGCGAGTGCTGAGCAAGTACTGCGACATCATTGCCTTGCGTGCTTTCCCCAAGTTCCGTGACTGGTCAGTCGACCGGCGTGACCTTGTACTGACAGCATTCGCGACACACGCGAGTGTTCCAGTGATCAACATGGAGACGATCACGCACCCTTGCCAAGAGCTGGCACACCTGATGGCGCTCCGCGAATATTTCGGCACTGACGATTTGAAAGGGAAAAAGTATGTACTCACCTGGACATACCACCCAAAGCCACTGAACACAGCGGTCGCAAACTCCGCAGCGATGATCGCGACTCGTGCAGGGATGGACGTGACATTGCTCTGCCCTGACGAGCGGTACTTGCTCGACGAACGTTACATGGGATTCGCGACGCAGAACGCCGAGGATACTGGCGGATCATTCGAGGTTAGCCATGACATCGAAGCCGCCTATGACGGCGCGGACATCGTGTATGCGAAGTCTTGGGGAGCTATCCCGTTCTTCGGAAACTGGGAAGCCGAGAAACCAATCAGAGATGCAAATAAGCACTTCATCGTTGATGAGCAAAAAATGGCAAGGACTAACAACGCTTGCTTCAGCCATTGCTTGCCCGCGCGACGGAATATCAAGGCGACAGATGCAGTAATGGATTCACCGAATTCACTGATCATCGAGGAAGCGGAAAACCGCCTGCATGTGCAGAAGGCTCTGATGACGACAGTTGCCGGAACAAAGGTATGAGTTTGTTCATACCCAAGCGAACTATGGGAGCTCGTGATGTCGGATAAACCTTTAGTTGTGCTGGCTTTCTCGGGTGGATTGGATACGTCGTTTTGTGTGCCATTCCTCATTGAGCAAGGTTACGATGTGCAAACGGTTTTTGTGAACACTGGTGGGGTTGGCAAAGGCGAGCAGGCTGCGATCGAGGCGCGTGCACTCGAGCTCGGCGCCGTCGGACACAATGTGATCGACGCCGGGTCTGAACTCTGGACGTCGATCGTCGTACCCTTTGTAAAGGGTGGAGCGCCCTATCAGGGGAGATACCCACTCCTTTGTTCTGACAGATACGTAATAGTAGAGGCGCTCGTTGCAAAGGCTCGCGAGCTCGAAGCCGCTGCGGTCGCGCACGGCTGCACGGCGATGGGCAACGATCAATTCCGCTTCGACCAGTCGATCCGCTGCCTGACGGACATCCCAGTCCTCGCTCCTATCCGAGAAATACAGGCTCTTACAGATTCCCCCCGAGCATACGAGATCAATGAACTCGCAAAGCGAGGGTTCGAAGTAGACACCGAAGCGAAGCGTTACACCATTAATGAGAACGTCCTGGGCGTAACAATCTCCGGATCGGAGATCGACGAACTGGGCGCACCAGAAGACTCCAGTCGGAAGCTTACGAAACTTCGGTCGGCTTGGCCCGACGCACCGCTTAGGGTCACAATTACTTTTGATGAGGGGACACCGGTCGCGATCGACGGAGCACCGATCGTTGACGGGAACGCATCGCTTGCATCACTCAACCAGTCGTTCGGGGCGTACGGCGTGGGGCGTGGGATCTACACCGGGGACACGATAGTGGGCCTCAAAGGACGAATAGTGTACGAGTGTCCCGGAATCGAGGCGCTACTTGTGGCGCACAAAGCACTCGAGGAGCTGACGGCGACCAAGCAGCAGGCGGACTTCAAGCGCATCGCAGCAACGAAATGGACGGAACTGGTATTCGGCGGGTTATTCTACGAGCCGCTACGGACTGACCTCGAGGCGCTTATCGAGTCCTCGCAGCGGAACGTCAGCGGAACCGTGACACTCGAAACACAGGGCGGTTCAGTGCACGCAATCGCTGTCGAGACGAAGAGCGTCCTGATGGACAAGAGTAACGTATACGCACAGAAAGCGGTCTGGTCTTCCGCGGACGCCGAAGGCTTCATGAAGATCGCTGGAAATGCCTCGGCGATCGGTGCCTCAATAGTTCAAGCGGAATCAAAGACTATCGCAGCTTTGACAAACCCGAAGCCAACGGCAGGTATGACAACATGACCGAGGTTTCATTGGGCTCAATTCTCGATCACCTGCGAGTGCTTGTAGCGGCGGACTCGTCAAACCCTGCTACGCAGGTGAATCCCTCGCACCGGGCAGTGATGCACGCAGCTCACGTGCTCGAGAGGACCGGGTTCTCGGTTTCGATTGATGACCTCGGCAGTGGGTGCGTGAACCTTCTCGCGGTGCGGGGTGACGCGGACGTGCATACCGGGACGCTCTTCAACTGCCACCTTGACACTGTAAAGGTCAATCCCAACTGGACGCGCGATCCATTTACTTTGGCGGTCGAGGGTGATGGAGACGACGCGAAGGCATTCGGGCTCGGTGCTTGTGACATCAAAGGAGCAGCGGCGTGCCTGCTTGCTGTAGCTGAGGCGACCTACGAGCCGATGGCAATTCTTTTCACAACCGACGAAGAGGGCGGCAAGGGAGTTTGCGTGACCTCGTTCCTCGAGTCATGGGGCGAGCGATGGTCTCGGGTCGTAGTTGCGGAGCCAACAGGTGCACACGCTGTGCTGCAGCACCGGGGATTCGCGTCGTTCGAGATTACATTTAGCGGGAAGCCGGGTCACACATCAGGTGCGAATGTCGCCGCGGATAGCGCGGTTCATAAGGCCGCCAGGTGGATGAATGCGGCGCTCGATCTCGCCGAGCCTGGGGGAGTGCTAGATGGTTCTCGGTTTAACATCGGGATCGTCAGCGGCGGGGTTGCGTCGAACGTAGTCGCATCTGAGACAATCGTGCGGTTCGGATTCCGACCAGAGCCTGACGCTGATGCGGAATCACTAATGAACGAACGTGTCGCTGCGCTGCGCTCGGTGTTGCCATTGGATGAATCGGCGGTGTGGACGGACCGTTTCCTCGCGCCGCCTCTGATTTTGGATGACGCGATGGCGAAGATGGTATCCGCTTGGGGGCTCGTAGAGGGCCCAAGCGTCGATTTCTGGACGGAGGCGGCGCTGTTCGATGCAGGTACGGACCGCGTCTACGGCCTGCCGGCGATGGTGCTCGGGCCAGGTCATATCTCGCAGGCACATACCGCAGATGAGTTCGTCGATGTATCGCAGCTGTTGGCATGTGCCAATGCGTATGCATCAATCGTAATGGCAGATGGAGTCCGTTGTGAGAACGGCTCGGGGGCGGTCTCGATTAAGGGTAAGTCGCATGTCTCGTGACATCTTGCTCAACTTACTGCATAACCTAGGTGGTCGCGCCGAAGTTGACCGGTACCTGCGAGAGTACACGGGTGCCGGTCGCTACGCGGTGGTGAAGGTCGGTGGAGGACTCGTTGCTAATGATCTCGAGGAGTTGTCGAGCGCACTCGTCTTCATGCACAAAGTGGGGCTGACCCCGGTCGTTGTACACGGGGGCGGGCCGCAGCTGACCGACGAGCTGGCATCGTCCGGCATCGAGACGAAGTTTGTCGACGGTTTGCGCGTGACAACCTCGGAGGTCTTGGGCGCCGCACAGCGTGTATTCCAACGGGTGGGGGCGCAGCTAGCGGACGCAATCGACCAACGGGGAATTCGGGCGAGGCCGTTTCCGACGGGCGTATTCGAGGTGACAAAGACTGAGCGTTCTGAGCTGGGGCACGTGGGCGAGGTCACGGGAGTGTATCTCGAGGCCATTACGCGGGCGGAAGAAAAGGGGCAATTACCCATCCTCAGTCCAGTAGGGACCAGCTCCGACGGGAGACTGCTGAATATCAATGCAGACTCAGCAACGCGGGCATTGGCGCTCGCGCTCGGCGCGAGGAAAGTGATCTTCCTTACACCGACGGGTGGTATCCTGGATCGCAACGGTTCGATCATCCCGGCGTTGGACTGTACAGAGGATCTTCAAGGGAAGCTCGAAAGCGGCCTGGTCAGCGGCGGGATGGCGCGGAAGCTCGTTGAGATCCGCAGTCTGCTAGACGGGCTAGACGAACACGCATCAGTCTCGATCACGAGTCCAGCGAAGGTCGCACGCGAACTGTTCACTCATCGAGGGAGCGGGACGCTCGTTCGGCAAGGGCGGCCAATTACGCTGCAAAATGGGCTCGACAGTCTCGACCAAACGAAGGTAGCTGTGCTACTCGAGCAAAGTTTCGGGCGTCATCTCGACCACTCGTACCTCGAATCGGTCGGGGACGCGAGGGTCTACGTCGGGGGAGAGTACGCAGCGATTGCGATCGTGAAGCGGCGGGGCCCAGGCTGGTATCTCGACAAACTGGCGCTTAGCGAGCGGGCGCAAGGGATTGGGCTCGGCGCATCGCTCTGGAATCGGATCGTAAAGGATCATAAAGCTCTCTACTGGCGGAGTCGGGCAACGAACGATGCGAACAAGTGGTATATCAGCCGGGCTGACGGCAT
>WUAK01000103.1 GCA_009827205.1 Phycisphaeraceae bacterium
CGAATTCGCGGTCGGGTGACTGGCCCGATGCGAGCCTGTCTCGGTTCGACTTTGCAAGGTACTTGGGCGGGGTGAGCGTGCGTGTCTCTTTGCCCTCGGCGACAAGAGTGCCGACACCCGTGGCGGTAAAGAAAGAGGGGATGCCCGCGCCGCCCGCACGGATGCGCTCTGCGAGCGTGCCCTGCGGGTTGAACTCGACCTCGAGATCGCCGTCGAGGAACTGCTTCTCGAACGTGGCGTTCTCACCAACGTAGCTTGAGATCATCTTTTTGATCTGGCGGGTCTGAAGGAGCAGCCCGAGGCCCCAGTCGTCGACACCCGCGTTGTTGGAGATGCAAGTGAGTTCCTTCACACCCGTGTCTCGCAGCGCGATGATCAGCTGCTCGGGTATACCGCAGAGACCGAAGCCCCCAACCATGACGGTGCAACCATCGTAGATGATGCCCCTGTCCTTAAGATCAGCGATCGCGTCGGCAGCGGATTTGGTGACTTTGTTGGCCATGCCCGATGATATACGCACTCGCGAACCCGGGTTGGACAGTACGGGTCCCGGTTACTCCCCGATCACCTCGGTACTCGGGTGGAACGCCGACCATGAGTAATAGAACGCCTGCGCCGTGCGCACGCCCATGGGCGCGTTGAGCACATCGATCCCCGCTTCGGTCGCGCGGGCAACGACATCGCCCGACTCGGTCGGGATGATCAGCTCCTCACCGATTGCGCCGGCGGAGACAAAGTAGGCCTTCTCACCCGCGAGAATCCCGAGGCCGAGAGTCTTAAGTGGCAAAGCATCACCGATCCCACTGACCGGGACGAGCAGATAGTCGGGATTCTCGAAGAACGAGGTGTATGGCGAGCCCGAATAATCACGCTCGTGCCCGGTGTCTTTCGACACCACGTGTGAGCCTGGGTAATCCATCGCGAACTGGGTTTTGGTAACGATCCGCACCGGCAGGAACTCGAGCGCGGTGCCCGCGCGCGGGCCGCTGACAGCCTCGAGTGCGAGCTGACTCCACAGCCCGAGATCGGTCCTGTCGTACATGATCACGTTCGAGTTGTACAACGCCCCGGACACGCCGAACTCGAGTACCTCGGCATCATCGCCCTCACCGACCGTTCGTTTGAACACGGTCGCCGAGTCACAGAGCGGGCAGTACGTCGCCGCGATCGGCTCACCACCGACGGTCGTGTTCACAATCTCGTGGAAGTTCAGGACAGCCAACGGCACGCCGAGCACATCGCCGCCCATTTCGACAACGATGATCCTTGCATCATCCGGGAGGAACTCTGCCTCATCGATCACCTGAGTGCGAGGATCAGTCAACGCTGGAATGGCATCGATCGGGAGCAGCGTGTGGATTTCATCGCGCGGGATGCTCAGATCTGTGAGATCGAAGGTGGTCTCGATATCCACAGAGCCTTCCCGGTTGACGATCTGGAAACCGTCGGATTCGGATGCCGGGTCACCAGATTCATCCCCTTCCTCGGGCTGGGTTGTGTGCGCGACCGGAGTCGCGCTGCCGAACACGCTGTCGGTCACAGATTTACACATCGGGCAGAATCCTGTGAGACCAGCGATGGTCACGTACGAGGCGATTCCCGCAGAGACGAGCGCGGCGGTCATGAGTGACTTTGACGGCATACCGATACCCTCCAGAGTGAGATCCACTTAGACGAACCCATCTCGAGCCGGAGTATTCCGGCACTGGCAACAACTCGCCAATACACTACATCCATGCGCTGGATACATGCGATCGTGCTCGTCTCAGTCCTGCTCTCGACAAGATATGCAGCCTCGCAGGACCGGCGGAACATCTTTCACGGCAGCGAGATCCCCTCGGCCGGGTACGCGGACATGCCGCTCGTCGTCACGCTGAATGACGGTTCCTGGCTCTGCCTGATGACGACCGGTCCCGGTGAAGAAGGGAACAGAGGTCAGCACATCGTTTCGACGCGCTCGTCTGATCACGGGGAAACCTGGTCAGAGCTTGTCGCAATCGAGCCTTCGATCGAGCAGCCTGGGCACGAGTCATCGTGGGTAGTGCCGTTTCACGTGGAACACCAGGGCAACTCCGAGTTTGGGCGCGTATATGCGTTCTATGTGCACAACGGCGATCGGGTCACTGAAGTACCCGGGCGCGAGGACGATCTGCGATTCCGCGTAGACACGCTCGGCTGGTACATGTATCGGCACTCGGACGACGGGGGCACGACTTGGTCCGAGCCGACACGCATAGACATCCCGCTCACCTGGGCGGACATGAACAATACATTCAAGGGTAAGGCGCAGATGTTCTGGGGTGTCGATGAACCGATCGCTGTTGAAGGAAGTGTGCTCATCGCGTTCACGAAGATCCGTCGGCACCTCGTTGGCTCGACCGAGGGATGGGTGCTCGAGTCGTCAAACCTGCTGACCGAGGCTGACCCATCGAAACACGAGTGGCGTCTGCTCTCGAACGGTCAGGCTGGTGAGAGTAAGACCTGGCGAGGCCTCAGATCAGAAACCAACTTCGCCGGCACGCAGGCCGAGCACGACATCACGAAACTCAGCGAGCCAGGTCGGCTCATGATGATGAACCGCACGGACAAGGGCGTGATCTCCGTCAGCTGGTCGAGCGACGGCGGGGAGACATGGACCGAGCCCGAAGCCGCGACGTACGCAGACGGGTCGGTGATCCGAAACCCTCGCGCCAACACGAAGGTGTGGACCGTTGAGCCCGGAAAGTACCTCCTCTGGTTCCACAACCACGGCGGGACGGACTTCAACAACCGGAACCCGGGCTGGGTGAGCGCGGGCGTCGAATACGAAGGCAGGATTCTCTGGTCACAGCCCGAGATCCTGCTGTATGACAACGACCCGAACACTCGCATCAGCTATCCGGATCTGATCGTTGATGACGGGCGCTACTTCATCACCGAAACGCAGAAGTCCGTTGCCCGTGTGCATGAAGTGGACCCAAGTCTGATTGAGAAGTTGTTCATGCATTTCGATGAGTCGCGGTCTCCACCGGCCGACTCGGTTGAACAGCCGTGCACGATATCGCTTCATGAGGGCGGCGGGTTCAGCGTCTCGGCTGTGGTGCCGGTAAGCAAAAACGAGAAAGGCTCAATAATTGCAGAGTACGAGCCGCAGTTCGGCAACAGATGGTCGATGAAATGGCACGGAGTTGACCGTATAGAAGTTAAATTGCACGGGAATCACGAGGTATTCAATTGGCTGTCGGACCCGATTCCACTCGTATCCGATCAGCCGCATCACATCGTCCTGACCATCGACGGCGGGCCGCGGCTACTCACACTCATGATCAACGGGAAGCTGCAAGACGGCGCAGGTCTGCGCCAGTACGGCTGGGCTCGCATCCCAGACAGCTTCGATCAGATATCGCTCTCGCTAAGTTCCCGCGATGGAGTCGTCGTCTTCGACAGGCCTCTTTCGACATCCGAGGCAGCTGAGCTTTACCACGCCAGTCGCCCTTAGCGTCTCACCAACTCGGCGACGCGTTTCTGCAGCAATGGAACGGTTTGCTCTTCGAACCACGCGTTCTTGCGCAGCCAGAGGTTGTTTCTGGGCGAGGGGTGCGGCAGGAAAATGTGATCCGGCAATTGGTTCTTGTAATCGGCAGCCGCGGCGGTGACCGAGGCGTGTTCTTTGGTGCTGTAATAATCGATCGCGTACCGCCCCGCGTACACGGTGAGCTCGATGTGATTCAGTGACTTCTTGATCCGCTCGTGCCAGAGCGGCGCACATTCGGGCCTGGGCGGCATGTCACCCGACTTTCCCGTGCCCGGGAAACAGAAGCCCATCGGCATGATCGCGGTGATCGAGTCGTCGTAGAACTGCTCGTCTGTGATACCCATCCACTGGCGCAGGCGCTCGCCGCTCTTGTCATTCCAGGGCTTGCCTGTCTCGTGCGCAACGCGACCGGGTGCCTGTCCCACGACGAGAATCTTCGCACTCGACCGCGCGGCGACGAGCGGTTTAGGCCCCAGGGGCAGGTGCTCTGCGCAGTGTTCGCACGCGCGGACTTCCTTCAGGATCGGAAGGGCCCTGCCGCGTTGTATCTGTTCCTTGGCCAATGAATCCCCTGGAGCTTTGGTCAGGGGGCCAACCTCGTGCGGGGGTGTGTTATTGCCCGCCGAGTTCGAGTACGACCCAGACGGTGAAGCCGCCCTCGGCGTTGGGGTTCGTCGCGGCCTGGATTACCCGCTCGTCGAGTCCTGCGTCGGCGAGCTGCATCGCCGAGGCGCGTGCGTTCTCGATGGCTTCGCGCCGTGCGTCGATCAGGACCTGGTTGGTCGCCGACCCGCACGCCTGCACGCTGCCCGATGTCGTTCGCGTGGCGTTGTCAAACCACCAGCTCGGCTTCCAGCCCGAGTCCTGTGGCTGCTGTTGTGCAGAGCCCGAGTTGTTCGTCTGGCTGATGGGCCTGAGCGGTCCGGACTGGGGCGTGCGAGAGCGGTCCGCCTCGCTGCTTCCGGGCGTGGTACCCCCGCCGCCGCCCGACTGGCACCCGGCAAGCGTGATCGCGATCAGACTGAGAATGACACGTGAGCGCACGCTCAGGCCTCCTTGAAGAGTGACTGCTGGTTCTTGACGTCTTTGATCCGGGCGTTGAGTTCCTGGATCTGGCGCGAGATGTCGTCCACATTACGGAACTGGTAGTACTCGCTGGCGAAGCGGATGTAGGCGACCTCGTCGGCGTCCTTGAGCCTGACCATGACGCGCTCGCCGATGACACGCGAGTCCACCTCGCGGTCGAACTGCCGGTGGAGTTCTTCCTCGATCTCATCGATCATGGCGGTGAGTTCGTGGGCGGGGATCTTCCGTTTGCCGCAGGCGGCGTGTATGGAGTTGCTGATCTTCTCGCGATCGAACGGCGCGCGGGTGCCGTCTTTCTTGACGACGAGAAGCTTCGTTGATTGCTCGACTCGTTCGTAGGTCGTAAAGCGTCTGCCGCAGCCCAGGCATTCCCGGCGCCGTCGGATGACCTTGCCGCCCTCCGACGCACGCGAGTCGATGACCTTGTCGTCGTTGGTCTGGCAGTACGGGCAGATCATCTGACGCGGGCTCCTCCGGCGGGGCCACTACATGCGGGCCCCGACGGAGGATAGTGTCGCCTGTCTTGGGGTCTACGTCAAAGACCATGAAATCATGGTCATCGGCCCTGATTGGCCCTTCGCTGCTCATCCACAGTCGTCACAGCTGTCCGACTTTGAGTACCACTACGATTTGGCAATCTTCTTTCAGTCGTCGCGGCTGTCGGGGTTTGTAAGACGTTCATCGTGTGCTCGAGTTCAAGCAGCCGATTCAGGGCGACATCGAGCTGATGGCGCAGCCTGCTTCTCTTTGATTCGATGGTGCCGTGGTCAACCTGCGCGTGCACGAGTCTGTCGCCAAGCTCCTGCCGCTCTTCACCGTCGGCCGTATCGTGGTATCTCCTCTCGAGTTCGTCGAGCTTGAGCTTCACAGCGTAGAACTCGAAATTGGTGCGATGCAGATCCTGTTCGAGGTCTTGTATCTTGTTGCTGACCTCGACAAACCTCTTGTGGGTTTGCTCAATCAGTTGCTCTTGATCTCTTCTCTGAAGAGCGATTGCTTCGTCATGAGCACGCTCGGCGGCGCCGTGCTTCTGATGCTGTATCGCGCGCAGGCGCTCGATGTACTCGATGATCTTTCCCTGGACTCTCTCGGGTGCGCGAACGCTGAGTTGTGAGCCGTTGCACACGATCGCACCGATCGCGTCTTCGCCCCGCCAGATGTAGGGCTCGACGACGGTGCTGATGCCCTTGCGGAGCTGGTCGGCCTCGGCGGTGTACTCGAGCACGTTGCCCGCGGGTACGAGATCCGACACGTCGTGATCGACGGTGATGATCTCCCGCTTGTCGAAGTAGCGAACCGTGCCGAACTCGAGAATGTCGTCCTCGAAGCGTGCCGTGACCGCGTCGGCGCCGTCGAGACCGAGGTGTGAGTTGAGGAAGATCGCGACCTTACCCATGGAGAGCCCGCTCGCAGGGATGGCGCCGACCTCGGAATCGTTGAAAACACCGGCTTCTTCGAGCGATCCCCAGTGAACGAAGTGCTTGACGCCGTGGCTCTCGGCGATGGTGGTGAAAATGTCTTCGAGGTTCCCCGGAGCGATGTCTTTGCCCATGCTCTCGTCGTTCTCGGGTTGTTTCTCGCCTGCGACCTGCGAGGGGGTCGCGCCGGGCGTGGGTGCAGAACTCGGGATCAAGTTCATCGCGCCAACGGTCAGCGCGAGGCCTGCTGCTGCGAACATCGTCGTGTGCATGAGTCGTCTCCTGCGTGTGCTTGTTCGTGCTTCTTTGAATCGCTTTGCCAGCTCTGCTGTCTCGCCCAGCTCGGTGACCGCTTTCTCGATCGCCTCCGGCTCTGACATGCCGAGAATCATCAGGTCGTCCACGCGCATGCGGAGGTGATCCTCCAGCTCGTCGCGGATGCGCTCACGCTCTGCGGGTGGGAGCGCGAGCAGCTTCGTGAATACATCGAGCCACTGTGTGATCGGATCGCGCGCCGAGGTGCGGACCGCTGGTTTGGTTCGCTGTTTGATCTCGCTCATGCGACAGCCCCCGCTGCCGGGTCGGTCGCGATAAAGGAGTTGATGAGCGACGTGAACCGCTTGTGCGCTTCGATGCGTTGCTGTAGTCTGCGCTCACCCTTGGATGCGAGTCTGTACCACTTGCGTTTCCGGCCCGGCGCGTCGGGGTCTGCGGACTTGGACTTGATCTCTTCCCAGTCCGTCTCGACAAGCCCCTGCTTCTCCATCTTGGTCAGGAGCGGGTAAAGCTGGCTTGCGCCGATGCGGAACTCGTCCTCCGAGCGGGCGGCGATCTGTTTGGAGATCGAGTAGCCGTAGCTTGGGCCCTCGCTCAGAACGGACAACACGATCAGCTCTGTGTGATCTTGAGTGAGCTGAGGCGTGGCGGTCTTGCGTGCCATCGGGATCCTCCGGAGATTGTGTACCAGATCAAGATATATCGGTTTCAGATATATTGCAACTTGAGTCACGAATAATCTGTGGATTCCAAGCCGTATACTCCGCCGCAGCCCGTCTCGGGCTCTGCATAGACGGTCTCCGTGTGCAGCAAACGGCGTGTTTGTTTGCATTTTATATGGGTATTCGACAAGGGGCAGGCGTGATGCCGCGTGTGACGCTTCCAGATGGTTCGGTGAAAGAGTTTGAGGGCCCGGTCTCCGCGTTCGATGTCGCGATGACCATCGGCGAGCGGCTCGCGCGGGCGGCGGTCGGCGCGAAGATCGACGGCGAGCTGACTGACCTCTCCACCACCATCACGACTGACTGCGATCTTGCGCTCATCACCGAGAAATCGCGTGACGGCGAGCACGACCCGGATGCGCTCTTCTTGGTGCGTCACTCCGCGGCGCATGTCATGGCAGAGGCGATCCAACGCATCGTGCCCGGCGCGCAGCTTGTGTATGGGCCGCCGCTCGACACGGGCTTCTACTACGACATCGCATTCCCTGATGACCGACCGCTCCGCGAGGGCGACTTCGAGGCGATCGAGAAAGAGATGGCTTCGATCATCAAGGAAGACCGCACGTTCACGCGCTACGAGCTGCCTGTGAACGAAGGAATGACCAAGCTGCAAGGCGAGGGCAGCAAGTACAAGGTCGACAATGCCGAGCGCGCGGTCGAAGCGATGAAGTCCAGCGGCGACTCGGGCGGGCTGTCTTGGTACGCGACGGGCGAGCCCGGCAAGAACTGGGAAGACCTCTGCAGGGGGCCGCACGTCCCGAGCACAGGCCGGATCGGCGCGATCAAGGTCATGTCGCTCGCTTCGAGTTACTGGCACGGCGACGAGACCTCGGACCGGCTCACGCGCGTGTACGGCACGGCGTTCTTCAGTAAGAAGGATCTCAAACAGCATCTCGAGCAACTCGAGGAAGCCAAGAAGCGCGACCACCGTGTTCTGGGCAAGCAGCTGCAGCTGTTTCACATAGATGAGGCGGTCGGGCAGGGGCTTGTGCTCTGGACACCGCGCGGCTCGATCATCCGCAAGGAACTGCAGGACTGGATCGGGACCGAGCTCCGCAAGATGGGCTACTCGGATGTCTACTGCCCCCATATCGGCAAGCTTGAGCTGTACAAGACGAGCGGCCACTTTCCTTACTACTCAGAGAGTCAGTTTGTACCGGTGATGGAGCGTCAGTTCCTGCGCGCGGTGAGCGATGAAGGCTGCTCGTGCGCCGAGCTGAGCAACATGATGGCCGAGGGCGACATCGAGGGCTATCTCCTCAAGCCCATGAACTGTCCGCACCACATCAAGATCTACGCGAGTCAGCCCCGGAGCTACCGCGAGCTTCCGGTTCGGCTGAGCGAGTTCGGGACGGTTTACAGGTGGGAGCAGTCGGGTGAGCTCTCGGGCCTGACGCGGGTGCGTTCGTTCACAGTTGATGATGCCCACTTGTTTGTCAGGCCTGATCAGGTTGAAGAAGAAGTCGCGGGCTGCCTGAAGCTGGTGAAGCTTGCGTTCGAGACTCTCGGCATGAACGACTTCCGCGTGCGTGTGGGTCTCCGCGACCCGGACAGCGCGAAGTATGTCGGCAAGCCCGAGGTATGGGACAAAGCCGAGGAGGCGTGCCGCGCCGCGGCCGCGAGCCTCGGGGCGAAGGTCAGCGAAGAGCCGGGTGAGGCCGCGTTCTATGGTCCGAAGATCGACTTCATCGTGAAGGACGTCATCGGCCGCGAGTGGCAGCTGGGCACGGTGCAGATCGATTACAACCTGCCCGAGCGGTTCGATCTTGAGTATGTGGGCAGTGACAACGAGCGGCACCGCCCGGTGATGATCCACCGCGCCCCGTTTGGGTCGATGGAGCGTTTCGTTGGTGTGCTGATCGAGCACTTTGCCGGCGCATTCCCCGCTTGGCTCGCTCCCGAGCAGGTCCGGGTGCTGCCCATCAGC
>WUAK01000104.1 GCA_009827205.1 Phycisphaeraceae bacterium
TGACGATGCCGCCCTCGGAGTGCCCCATCACCAGCACGCGATCTCGTGAGACCAGCTCAACCGTCCAAGCGGCCCTGATCGCCGCCTCGATCGCGGCTGCCCACCGATCAAGCGTGTGCTGCTCGCGGAACTCGACCGGAGAGCCAACCGCGCTGCCCGGTTGCTCGGGCACGTCGAGGAACGAAGTCCCAGGTTTCTCAATCAGCAGAACACGGGCTCTGCCGCGGCTCTCCTCAACAGCTGCGTGCGATCCGCCGACCCTGGCCACTCTCCCCTCCAGCTCCTGAAAGTGAGAGCCAAACCCCGACCCCTGGATCCAGACAACGAGCGGAAGATCGTCATTTCCTACTGGCTCAGAAAGATAGAACGTGATCTCGCGATCAAACTCGTCGGTCGTCTCATACCGAGAGAAGGGCTGCCCCCGAACTTGCTCAACGAGATCGACCCTTTGCGCTTCAGAGCAAGCAGAGGCGAGTCCCATCACAATCAGCAGCAATAATCTTGTCATGCGGATCTCCTCGTCATTCGGTGGATGCGCAGACGAGCAGAATCCGTCACTCGATCACGACGCCCTCTAGCTCCTTGGCTTTGGGCGGCGGGCTCGGGTCCATCTGCTCAAGCTCGCGGAGCACGATCTGCGAGATCGCCCAGTTGCGGTACCACTTCTTGTCCGCAGGTATCACGTGCCACGGCGCGTGCTCGGTCGAGCACTTCGTGACCGCATCCTCGTAGGCGTGCATGTACTCGTCCCACCGGCTGCGGGTGTCCAGATCGCTCATGTTGAACTTCCACGCCTTGTCCGGGTCGGCAAGCCTCGCCTCGAGCCGCTCCTTCTGTTCGTCCCGCGAGATGTGCAGCATGAACTTGAGAATCCGCGTCCCCGATTCTGTCAGGTTGCGTTCGAACTCGTTGATCCGGTCGTAACGCGTGCGCCACTGCGTCTCCGAGACAAGCCCGAGCACCCTGACAACGAGCACATCCTCGTAGTGCGAACGATTGAACACGCCGATCTCGCCCCGTGCCGGGGCCTGCTTGTGGATACGCCAGAGGAAATCGTGCGAGAGCTCTTCGTATGTCGGCTTTTTGAAGCTCGCCACACGCATGCCCTGCGGATTGAGCGGTCCGAGCACGTGACGGATCGTGCCGTCTTTGCCGCCGCAGTCCATGCCCTGGAGCACGATCAGCAGCGACCTCTTCGACTCCGCGTACAGCCTGCGCTGAAGCAGCTTCATCCGCTCGACATTCTGCGCAAGCTCACGGATCGCCGCGGCTTTCTCAAGATCATTGGGCCCGCTCAGGCCAGGCGTTCTCGATGGATCGATAACATTTAAACGAACACCATCCCCGGGAGTAACAACGTGCAATTCGTAAGCGCTCATGCGCAGAGCTTACCGCCCGGGCCGAAGGTCGCGGACACGGTCGTCGAGATGATCGATATCACTGAACCCGGGCACATCGACGCCGTCGTTAAAGTAGTGCATGATCCAATCGAGCTCGCCCTTGGACTGCAGCTCCTTGAACGCCTCGACAGCCTCCGGGAAGTACCTCGTCCCGCTCCCCCGCGTCAACTCTTCAACAGCCCCCCGAGCCGCGGCGTCCCCGATCTCGGCGCGGTAAGGCCTGATGCTCGTCAGCGCATCAAATGTGTCAATCACCGCGAAGTACCGCGCGGCAGCAGGTATCGCCTCGCCGGCTAAGCCATCGGGGTAGCCAAGCCCGTCCCAACGCTCGTGATGGCTGCGCACCATCGAGAGCAACTCAGGCTCCGTGATCCCGATCGCTTCAAGTCTGGCGACGCCGAGCAACGGGTGCCTCTTGATCTCCTCGAACTCGGCATCAGTCAGCCGGCCCGGCTTACGCAGGATCGCGTCGTCGATGTCGATCTTCCCGATGTCGTGCAGTGCGGCACCGAGCGTGATGAGCCTGAGCCTCTCACCCCGCACACCGAACGCCTCCGCCAGTGCCCGGGTGTAGAGCGTCACACGCCACGTGTGCGCAGCGGTCGCCGCGTCTTTCATCTCAACCGTTGTCAGCAGCGCCTGGAGCAGATCAGGCTCGATCACGAAGCAGCCCCGGACTCGAACATCAAAACCGATCGATCATCCGTCGCCACCGCGTGCCCGGCGACCGATCCCATCACATCCTCGATCGACTCGGCCATGCTCTTGCGACGAGCCTTCTGCACCAGCTCGAGCACACCGTCCTCGCCGAGCATCTGCCCGCCCTCGACTCCAGCCTCCGAGAGTCCATCTGAGAACAGCACCAGCCGGTCCGTGCGACCAAGATCAACGTAGTCTGCCTGAAGTTCCTCGTACGGCGCGATCCCAATGGGCATGGTCTGCGATCCGATCGTCCGTACAGAACCTTCACTCAGAACGATCGCCGACGGATGCCCGCACCCAACAAGCGAGCACTGACCCGAACTCTGCGCTCGAACAAACCACGCGGTTGCGAAGATATTGCTCGTTGTCAGTTCGATCAGAGCGTCGTTGCACTCGCTCACGAGCGATTCCAGCGAACCGCCCGACGCGGATGCGCGGCGGAACGACGCCTTGAGCATCGCCATCACGATCCCGGCGCGCACACCGTGGCCCGATACATCCGCGAGCACGATGTCCGCGTGGTCACCGTGATCCACGGCATCGATCAGATCGCCCCCCATCGATCCCGATGCCTCGCTCGTGGCAACCACCCGCCCCCAAGCACCCCGCATCTCAAGCGGCGGGGTCAGCTCGGCGTGCATCTGCGAAGCGATGTCCAATTCCGCGGCGCGCTCAACCGATGTCTTGCCCTCACCCGCAAGGATCAGCACAAACACAACATAAGCCAGCGCCACACTCACTACCGCGGCGAGCCCGGTCAAGCTGAACCCCGTCGCCGGTGGCCAGAGCCAGCTCGGGAACAGCCCGCCGTACCCAATGAACGTCAGCGCGTGCAGCGCGATCGCCGGGGGCAGGAGCTTGAGCGTCCACATGAAGCTGAGGCCGTACAGCGTCCCGATCAATCCGGACACAACAGAGATGAAGCACACCGACACAACCGTGTAGCCCGCTGACTCGATCGGCACAACGAGCAGCGGCGCGAACGTCAGAAAGAGCGCAATCGAGAGCAGCACGCGCGCACGCTGCGAGAGCAAGTCGATAAACCGCTCTTTATGCTTCTGTGGGCGACGAGACATCCGCTCAGTCTAATGCGTTGCGTTCGGCCCGCGCCTTCCGCTCGGCTTCGATCGTGCTCAGGATGTCGGCCTGGTGGTCCGCGTGGTAGCTCGAACGCACCATCGGACCCGACTCGACTACCTTGAGCCCACGCCTGATACCTTCCTCGTGGTACATCTCGAACGTATCGGGATGGACCCAGCGATCGATGGGCAGGTGGTTGCGCGTGGGCTGCAAGTACTGACCGATCGTGAGGATGTCGCACGGGTCGCCCGGGTTCGGACCCGAGTGCTTGCTGGTCAGCTCGACGAGATCGTCCATCAGCTCAAGAACCTCAGAGTCCTTCTCACCGATCCCAACCATGATGCCGGTCTTAGCAACGCCCCCCTGCTCCTTCACGCGCCGGAGCAGCTCGATCGAGCGGTCGTACTTCGCGCTCGGGCGCACCGCGGGGTACATGCGCTTCACGGTCTCGATGTTGTGGTTGATGATGTGAGGTTTCGCGTCGATCACGAGCTGAAGCGCAGCCGCATCGCCCATGAAGTCAGGGATCAGGACCTCGATCGACATGTCCGGGCAAGATTCCTTCGAACGAACGATCATCTCCGCCCAGATGCCGGCGCCACCATCGGGAAGCTCGTCGCGGTTCACACTCGTGACAACAACATGCTTGAGTCCCATGAGCGCCAGACTCTCGGCGACCCGCCTCGGCTCGTCCTTGTCGAGAACCGGGGGCTTGCCAGTCTTGACGTTGCAGAACCCGCACGCGCGAGTGCAGGTGTCGCCCAGAATCATGATCGTCGCCACACCCCGGGCCCAGCACTCGCCCATATTGGGGCAACCCGCCTCCTCGCAAACGGTGAACAGGCTGTGCTCGTGCAGGATGTCCTTGAGCTTGTCGTAGCCCTCGCCGCCCGGCATCTTCGCCTTGAGCCACTTGGGCTTGAGCTTCGTCGAGAGCATCTGCGGGTTCTCTGGCTGGTTATTGAGGACCATGCCAGTCAGGCTGACCAGAGGCTTGGCAGCCCGCTTCATCGGGTCGCCGCCCAGCGGCCTCGGGTGCCTGGCCAGAGTCCGCTCGGTGGCGGTCGTCCTGCTCGGGGTGCTGCCGGTATCGGGCGGGCTGGGGTCCTGGTAACTCATCCGACAACTCTAGTCGGCAACTCGCCCTCGTCTGGCCAGAATCATGCCAGGCAGGGCGCATCGTTCGCGCCTCGGTGATTCTCCCCGCTTTGCATGCGATTCGACACATGTCACAGGGCCCAGCGGTCGATAAAAACCTGTCCCTCGGTGCGCGGGCGGATCGGTCTTTGACCCGCTAGACTCGCTGCCGAGGGCCGATAGGTCCGATAGAGTGTGCGTCTCGCCAACGGATGGCGGGCACCGAAAGAATATCCGAGCCCCCGGATCCCATAGACATGATCAACGACGTGAAGACCAGCGGCACCCCCAGGCGTTTCCTCACCGCAGCGGCTCTCGCCTCCACAATGACCCTCCTAGGGCTCGCCTCCACCGGCTGTGAGATGGATGACTACATGAATCCATCAACCACTGGCCGCTGGGAGCACACCCCCACGACCATGCCCATCCTCAAGCGGATCGCCGCGATCGAGTCCGACGACAGCGAGTTCGTCCAGATCACCGAGGTCAGAGCAGAGGATCTCAGACCCCTCGTCACCGAGTACAGGCTCGCACCGGGCGACACCCTTGAGATCTCGATCTTCAACTACCCCGTCAGCGGGACCACCACACCCTTCGCGGTCCGTGTCGAGAACAACGGCACAATCGAGCTGCCCCAGATCGGCAAGTTCTACGTCCTGGGAGGCACAAGCGACGAGATCCGCCGAATTGTTGAAGACGGCCTCATCAAGCAGGACCTCATCAGAAACCCAGAAATCTCAGTCCTCATCACCGGACGAAGCGAGCAGCAGTTCAGCCTCATCGGCTCCGTCCGCGCACCCGGACCCTACTTCATCCCGCAGCCCTCGTACCGGCTTCTCGACGCACTCGCCGCCGCGGGCGGCCTGATCGACCCGAGCGTTGCCGAGATCTTCATCATCCGCCAGATCGCCCTCACAGACGAGTACTCCGACATCGGCGCACCCGCTGGGGCCACACCCATCGATCCAAGCACGGGCGACACCAGAAACGACGGCGAGAGCCAGGACGAAAGCAGTGATCGGCTCCTTGAACTCATCGATGAGCTCAGCGAGCCCGCTTCGCCAGCGATCAGAGCACCTCAGGGCACCAATCTTGCATGGCAGCCAGAGGACGACGAGCAGGACCCTCTGGTTGATCTCATCGACGAGGCCAACCAGCCAGAAGGGCAGCAGGGCAACCAGTTCGACGACTCCCGAAGCCAGTGGATCTTCATCGACGGCCGCTGGGTCCAGATCAAAGACCGCTCGGGCGACCTCGCCCAGGGCCTCCGCGAGCGAGCCGACGAAGAACTCTCAGTCGAGAACCTCGTAACCCAGAGAATCATCTCGGTCCCGGTCGAGCCCCTGATGCAGGGCGATGCAAGACAGAACATCGTCATCCGCCCGGGTGACATCATCCGCATCCCGCAGCGATCGGGCGGCACCGTGTATATCGCCGGCCAGGTCAACAGACCCGGCGCGT
This sequence comes from Phycisphaeraceae bacterium, assembly GCA_009827205.1. GTDB lineage: Bacteria > Planctomycetota > Phycisphaerae > Phycisphaerales > UBA1924. The sequence continues at coordinate 5,781 of WUAK01000104.1, forward strand.
TCGACGTCGTCCCACAGCTGACCCTTATGAGGTTGTTCGCTTCAGCGGGCGGCCTCGGCGGCCTGGCGATCCCGGAACGAGTCGACATCACCCGGATGGTCGGAACCGACCGTCAGGCCACGATCCGCGTGAACTACAGAGCCATCGCCAACGGCGAGCAGCCCGACTTGTTCATCAAGCCCAACGATTACATCAACGTGGGCACCAACTTCTGGGCATACCCGCTGGCTGTCATCCGAGGGGGGTTCCGTGCGACCTACGGCTTCGGCTTCTTGCTCGACCGGAACTTCGGCAACGACGTCTTCGGTGCCCCACCGCGAGACGGCACGTTCTAACCTGGATCTGCCCAGAAAATCGGTCTGACGAACTTCCTCCGTTTCGCCCAAACCGGCGCCCAAGGGTGTCCCCAGGGCTCTCGGGAGGCAACAATCAACAGCTATCGGCCCACGCTGGAAGGATCGCGTGGGCCTGTTCTGAACCGCGGCTCGGACACGGACGTATCACCGATCCCGCAGGACATCTCGTGGGCTTTCCGAGCTATTCGCAGAATGCGGGCAACCTTCGCCCGATCAGCGAACCGGCATCAGGAACCCCGTCTTGCGGGCCGATCAACGGATACAACACACCAGGGCATACACCCGCCTGTTTAGGTGGTGCCCACGCGCGTGTCAGGTGGAGAGCCGTTCGAGATGTCTGTCGTAAGTTCGCCCAGCAGCACTATCCAGCAAGAGCGCTCCACGAGCGAGCCGTTGCTCTGGCGCGATCGGATGAATGTCGGACTGCTCGCACTCGTGGCCGTCGGGCTCGGCGTGCTCTTCTTCCGCTGGTTCTTCAAGCAGTCCGAGTTCAGCTCACACCAGATCGAAGACTGGGGCCACGCGTTCTTCGTGCCCGTCATCTCTGGTTACATGATCTGGCAGCGACGCTTCGAGATCGCAAAGGAAAGGCCCCGCGTGTTCTGGCCTGCCCTCGTCGCGATCATCACCGGCATCCTTGGCTACCTCACGTTCTCGATCGGACCGATCCCGGGCGTGCACATGGGACAGGGCCTGTTCGTGATCCTCACTATCTGGGGATCGGCGCTACTACTGCTCGGCCCGGGCGTGATCCGCTGGCTCATGCTGCCCACGGCATATCTCATCTTCATGATCACCGTCTCTGAGGGTGTGATGCTCCGCATCACCTGGCCTCTTCAGCTGCTTGCCAGCCAGGGCGCGTATGTCATGCTCGGTCTTGTCGGCATGGCCATGGGCTTTACCGTCGATGTCGACGGCAACGTGCTGACCGTGATCACAAAGTCGGGTGTCGAGCACCCGCTCAATGTTGCCGAGGCGTGCAGCGGGATGCGCATGGTCGTCGCGTTTATCGCGCTCGGAGCCGCAGTCGCGCTCCTGAGTACGCGTGAGTGGTGGAAACGCATCACACTCTTCCTGCTTTGTGTACCCGTCGCCCTCCTGATGAACATCGTCCGCGTTGCAGTGCTCGGTCTGGCAACCCTGGGCGACGCGAATCTTGCTCAGGGCGAAGCGCACACACTCATCGGAACGCTGCTGCTGATCCCCGGGCTAGGCCTGTTCCTCGGCGTCGGCTGGGCACTCGAGAAAATCGCACCCACAGAGAAGGTGAAGAAGAACAACAAAGCCAAGCCCTCCGCCTCCGAAATGAGATTCAGCCTCAAGAAGCCAGTCACGGGCCTACTGATCGTGATCCTCTTCGGTGCGGCGCTCGGCATGGGCTGGGCGATCAACTACTACAAGCTCCACCTCGACAAGCTGCCGATCTATCCCCCAGGCAACCGCGCCGTCTCAACGCTGCCTACCGAAACCGAGAATTGGGTCCAGATCGGATCTGACGAAATCCTCAGCGCCGAGATCCTCGAAGAGCTCGGCACCTCGAACTACCTCACCCGCATGTACCGCCAGAAGAACCCGGCACCGGGCGAGCAGCCAAGGTTTATCGAGCTGCACACGGCGTACTACACCGATCAGATCGACACCGTCCCCCACGTGCCGGAGCGGTGTTTCACCGGCGCCGGGATCGTCCAGACCGAGGCCAGCAAAGAGGTTCCGATGAACCTCTCGCAGACCGGCTGGCTCGTGGACGAAGAAGCGTCGACCGACTCCGCGACAATCTACACCGCAAGGACGAGCTCCAAGTGGTCGAGCGTCCGCGGCAAGCGTGTGAGGCTGCCTAGAGGAGTCGATGAACTCAGGCTCCGAGCGAGCACGTACCACAACCCGGGGGGCGACGAGCTCTACGCGGGCTACTTCTTTATCGCCAACGGCGGCGTGGCCGCCAGTGCCGAGGACGTACGCCTGCTGGCGTTTGATCTCGGGAACGACTACGCGTTCTATTTGAAAGTCCAGTTCAACGCCCAGGGCATCACGAGCCACGAAGAGTTCGCTGAAATCTCCGCCGAGCTGCTTAACGAGCTGCTGGCCGACATGATGCTCTGCGTGCCCGACTGGGTTGAGGTGCAGGCGGGACGCTACCCAGAAGGAAACAAGAACGCGGGCACGGAAGACTGATTCCGACCCCCGACTGAAAGGACCGATCGACTATGGCCGGCCGGGTAAACGTGAAATTCGTGGTGGGGCTGACCGCGGTGCTCGTCGTCGTGACGGGTGTTGCGATCTACGGCGCGGCACAGGTTCTGATGAAATCTGCCGAGGATCACGCCAGACTTGCGATGCAGGCCGAGGCCGAGGGCGACTGGGGTAGAGCTCAGTTGCGCTGGGGCGACGCGGTCAGCGAAGACCGCACGAACGTCGAGTACCTTGAGAACTTTATCAACGCGGTCCAGCAGAAGCCAAACGAGACTTCGCTTGAGTACTCCAAACAGTTCGATACCTACCGCGCTGGGCTCCGCCAGCTGGCAGAACTCAAGAAAACCGATCTCGCGGCGCACGAACTCTACTTCGATGAGTTCCTTCTCCTGCTGAGATCAAGCGGGCCCTCCTCGAGCGGATACCAAGCGTTGATCGACGAAGTCACAAGAGTTGAGGGACTCCTCTACGACCAGCTCGATGTTGATCTCTGGAAACAGCTG
>WUAK01000105.1 GCA_009827205.1 Phycisphaeraceae bacterium
TCCCTGCGGTGAAGATCTTCGCTATGTAGGGATGATCGAGTCTTGCTAGGATCGCGACCTCACCCCGGAATCTCTCGAGCTGTCTGTCACTGGTCAGCCCAGCGCGGAAAATTTTGATCGCGACCTCTCGGCTCGGGTTGTTCTGTGTCGCGAGATAGACATCGCTCGTACCGCCCCTTGCGATCAATCGCTGGACGTTGAAGCCATCGAACTGGGTATCCAGCGAGACATCTGGCAGTGGCGCTGCGCCTACGAGGATGTCGAGATCTCCAGTGAGCACATCATCGGTATCATCGCTCGCGATAAGAGTCATTACGCTTATGAGCAGCGACTGATCGCCCTCGCAGAGAGCCTCGACAAACGAGGCGCGTTCTTGGCGTGGCTTCTCGAGCGCCGATGCCGCGATGTCCTTGATCCGATCCCAGTTCGCGTGCTCGTTCGACATAGAGCCGACTATACCTCACTGAGTTTGGCGCGAAGCCAGACCCTAGCCACAGACCATTCTCGCTTGACGGTGCGGGGGGAAATCTCCATAAGTTCGGCGGTCTGCTCAACGCTCTGGCCCGCGAAGTACCTGAGCATCACGATCTCATGCATGCGCAGGTCCCGGCTCCGCAGCTGCTCGAGCGCTACCTCCAATCGGAGCGCCGAGTCGAGATTGTCATCCGCCCCGATCTCGTTTTCATTGAGCTCGATATGCATCTCACGACCGCCGCGTTTCTGCGTGTTCCTGTGACGGGCGTGATCGATCAGGACCCGTCGCATCGACTCGGCGGCGGCGCAGTAGAACTGCCTCGGTCCCGACCATTTGATCTCGGCGCTCTGGGCGAGCTTCAGATAGACCTCGTGGACCAGTGCCGTCGCCTGAAGCGTGTGGTTCTTGCGTTCCGAGGTCATCTTCACCTCGGCGATCGTTCTCAGACGGTCATACACCGCGGTGAGCAATTCAGGCGGGCAACTCCCAGGTGCGCCTTGGGAGGCCTTGCCCTGTGGCGCAGCTGCATCGGGTTGAACCGCATCATCACTCAATTCCAGATTCCCTGGCCCCGATCGGCCCTCGATCTCGCTTCATCTTCTTGAGGAGCCCTCACCGAACCCCAACGCGATGGGCTTGGTTAGGGGGTTTTCCGGAATGCACAGATTAGCACAGGTACACCGCGGATCCAAAGCACTGCCGCGATGCAGGTAAGGAGTTTCTTGAGATGTTGACACAGAAGAAGTTATCGACCGCGGCGAGCCTCCTAGCCGCACTCGCAGCGAGCAATGCCAGCGCACAGGTGGCAAGCTGGGTAAGCCCTGTAAACGGAGGTTGGAACACAGGTGCAAACTGGGATGGCGGATTCGTGCCTCTCTTTCCTAACCACGACGCTGTGCTCGGTCTGAGCGACCCGTACACCGTTACGGTGGACACCAGCCCCAATATCGGAATTCTCAGCATCACCAATCCGTCAGCGATTTTGTCCGTATCCCCGGCTCGTACGCTCGGGCTGAACGGTCCGACGGCAACGAATGACGGCGTCATTCAGATCAACCCACTCGGGTCTAGCGCGGACGCTTTTCTCGCTATTAACGCGAATACCTCTCTCGGCGGCACGGGCGAGATCTGGATGCGTACATCCAGCGACAACTCGCAAATCACAGGCGCCGGTCTGCTGACCCAGGGAGCTAACCACACCATTCGTGGTGTTGGCCGTGTCGTGGCCCAAGTCACAAACAACGGCGAGATCAGGGCCGATATCGGAGTCTCTGTATCTGGTAGTGATCTCGACCTGATGGCGAACATCACCAACAATGGCACACTCTCAGCCGCGACCACCTCGGCACTCGACTTCGTTGGCATCGCGATCGATCAGACCGGCGGCGGCGAGATCTTCTCAGCCAACGGCGGCCTTGTGAACGTAACCTCACAAGACGCCACGATCACCGGTGGCACGATTGATCGAGCAGGAACAGGTGAGTTCAATGTCCTCGGCGGCGGTATCGCATCGCTCATCGGAGTCACCAACAACGGCTTCATCGATATCAATCCATCGGGCAGGATCGACGTTTCTGGCACCGGGCTGACCAATAACGGCACAGTTGCTATGAACCAGCTTGGGTCTAGCGCGGACGCGATTCTGTTCTACGCAGCCAGCGGCGACCTCGACGGAACCGGCGAACTCCAGATGCGGACGTCATTCGGAAATAGTCAAATGAATACTGATATCGGAGTGACAATCGATCACGCCGCGACCCATACCATCCGGGGCGTTGGAGAGGTCAACGCCGCGATGGTCAACAACGGCACGATTAGCGCCGATGTCGGTGTTTCTATCTCTGGCAATACTCTAGAACTGCAGACCGAGAACAAGACCAACAACGGCGACATGACTGCAGAAGCCGGCAGCTTTCTCCAGATTGACTCCATTAGCATCGATCAGCTCGGCGGCGGCGATCTCGTATCAAACGGTGGCAACATCAACCTCAACACGGTCACAGTCGAAGGCGGAACCTACTCCGCACCAGGCGGCGGGCTGTTGCGGTCCGACAGTGGTACCCAGACGCTCAGTGGGGTCACGCTCAATGGTCCTGTGATTGTCGATCCGGCAACCAATATCAACGTCGACAGCGACGGGCTTGTGAACAACAGTGTCATGCAGCTCAACCCCGTCGGTTCCTCGGCCAACAGCGTCCTGAATTTTACCGAATCAACGACTCTCGGTGGCACGGGCGAAGTACAGATGCGCACGTCGAGCGACAACAGCCAGCTCAACACCGAGGTTGATCAGACACTAACGCTGGCATCGACCCAGCTCGTCAGAGGGGTTGGTGAAGTCAACGCTGCGATCATCAACAACGGTGAGATCCGTGCCGACATTAGTGCATCGATCTCTGGCAGTGATATGGACCTGCAAAGCAACGACAAGGTCAACAACAACCTTATGGTCGTGGCAACAGGCAGCTTCATGGACGTGATCGGTATCATGATCGATCAGTCGGGCGGAGGCATGCTCGTTGCTGACGATGGTGAAATCCGCCTATCAAACGCCATCATCGAGGGTGGCGAATACCTCGCAATCGATGACGGGTTTCTTCGCTCTGATATCGGAACACAGTTTCTCAGCGGGCTCACAGTGAACGGTCCGATCCTCGTCGATCCGGCTACCACTATCCAGGTTGACGCTGACGGCATGACCAACAACGGCACAATGCAGATGAACGCTGTAGGCTCATCTGCAGACTCAATACTCGTGTTTACTGACACAACCGTACTTGACGGATCTGGCGAGATTCAGATGCGAACAAGCTTTAATAATACACAGATCAACACCGATCCGACCTTCACGGTCACACACGGCGCGAACCATCTGATCCGTGGTGTGGGTGAAATCAACGCTGCGATGACCAACAATGGCACAATTCGCGCCGATATTGCTGCCTCTATCTCTGGCAACACCCTCGAGCTGCAAACCAACGATAAAGCCAACACCGGTGTAATCTCAGTCGAAACCGGGACCATTCTTGAACTTACTGGAATAACGCTTACGCAGACCGGTGCTGGCGAGCTGCAAGCCAACGATGGCCAGATCCGTTTCAACGGAAGCGGCACGCTCAGCGGCGGGCGCATCGAGGCTACAGGAACCGGCGACTACAACGTAAACGGTGACTTCACGTTCAACGAAGTGACCAGCAATGCTCCGGGTCAGGTTGATCCTGCGGATACTCTTACCATCTCTGGCGTCGGATTCGTAAACAACGAGTTCCTCCGCGTGAACCCTGCCCAATCATCGGCTGATGCAATCATCGCATTCCCGAGCGACGGGTTCTTGAACACCGGAACCGGCGCTGGCGTTGTGGAATTGTTTGCAACAGGCTTGGACAGCCAAATCGACGGCCCCGGTGTCGTCACCAACGGTCCGAGCCATACCATCGCGGGTGTCGGTACCATCGATACTGAGTTTATCAACGGCGGCATCATCGCTCCTGGACGCGACGGGTTTGCGAACATTGGCACGCTCAACGCATCGGGTGATGTCACCTTTGCCAGCTTCGGATCCATGACAATCGAGGTCGGCAACGCAAATCAGTCGGACCGCTTTGCAATCTCGGGCACGGCGAATCTCGGCGGCACTCTCGATGTCGTGACCATCCCCGCGTTCCAGGTCGGTAACCAGATCGACTACACGATCCTCACCGCCGGCAATGTCGTAGGCACCTTCGACACCGAGAACCTGATCGTTGATGGGCAGCTCATCACCCGCATTCTCTACGAGCCAACGCAGGTCCGTCTTGTGACCAGGTGCATCGCCGACACGAACCTCGACGGCTCGGTCACACCGACCGACTTCACCGCCTGGGTTAACGCGTTCAACAACAATGACGCGGTCGCAGATCAGAACCTCGACGGTCTCATTACTCCGACCGACTTCACGGCCTGGATCGCCAACTTCAACATTCCTTGCCCGTAAACCACAACCGAAGTGCTACAAGAAGGGATTGGTAGCCTTCTTTACCTGCATGCCCCCGGCCCGTCCTGTTGGACTGGTCGGGGGCATGTCCTTGGGAGAGAGGAGAGTCGGCCTATTCAACCAGCGCCGCGCTGCGCCCGCCGGTCTGCTCGCCACCGTCATCGTCCCCGCCGCCTGCCGCAAACGCGTTCGAAGCGGTGAACATGGCGACGCTCAGACCAAGAAGCAGTGCGGCAATGTTCCGGCGAAGCGATTTCATGATGTCCCGGCTCCTGTGCAAACTTCGTGAACGCATCTTCTCGACTGTGTTGACTTTCATTTCACCCTCCGCGATCGATTCGCGCAGCTTCACATCTTCTTCCCGGTTCGCGTCGAGCGCATCTGCAACACGTTCGCGGTCCCTGGCGTCCTTCCAACTCGCGGCGAGCTTCCCGCGGAGATCGGCGTTCAGTTTCGTTCTAAGCGACTCGATCGCTGCTCTGGTGTTCTCGGATTTCTCGATTGCGGGCGTGCTGGATCTGCTCGTCGCAAGATCGCGGATCCGCTCCATATCGCAGGCCCGTTCCTTCTCTGCAATGCGAGTGCCCTTCCGGACAAGCGCCAGATACGCCCATCTCGCCAGCATCGCTGACGCGTTTGAGATTCGCTGGGCGCTCTCCTCGGCGGATATCTGATCTGTAATGAGCTCGTTGGGACGCTCTTCGATCATCTTCCAAACTCGGCAAGACGCCCATGACACCATGTCGTGAAGATCGACCGAGGTGCAACGCATCCGTGCAAGGTGCCTCCGGCACGCCTCCTCGATCCTGGAACGGCACTCTCGGTCGTATCGCTCCCAGAACTCGCTCTCAAAGTCCTTGCGTTCCATCACTCGGCCTCCTGCCCGTTCGAGGACGTGTCAGGGGCGGACGCAAGCTTCCGGTAGAGCGCATCAAGCGAAGGAAGGTGGGGAGCCATATCGAGAAGACTGTCGTCGTGCCGCAGATACGCGTGCAGGTCGGTCCCAGGCTCGAGCAGATCGTCGAGACCCCCGAGTGCGGCGAAGACGTTATCCGCTTCTTCGAGTCGGTCTGAATCGAAAAACGCACGTGCGCCAGTCATCATCACCGGGACACTCGTCGGTGCAGCATCCCAGGCCTTCAGGAACCACTCGATCGCTTCATCTGGACGATCGAGGCGCACCAGGCGGTCGGCTATGTTGCCGAAGCTGACTTCCTTTCGTCGGTCGGTGTCTGCGTACTTCGCCGCAATCATCTCAACATCGACTGCTTCTTCGATTCTGCCTCGCGCCGAAAGCGTGAGGGCGCGCTGATTGGGCCTCGCCCATGCGGGATTCGGGTGGCCGTCTCCGTCGGTCTCGTCGTACTTACGGATGAGTGCATTGAGTTCGGCACTGATTTCTTCGAGCGCCGTAAAGTCGCCCCGTGTACGCGAAGCGTGTGCGAGGTTGCACCAATCCATGATGGCTGCCTCGATCGGGCTGAGTCGACGCGGGTCATCGGTGGTCACGATCGTGCTCTTGGATCTGTCGTCGTTCATGTTGATTCCTTTCCGTAAGAGCCGCGGCCTTGTGGGCCGCCAGGGAGTTCCGCCAAGTGGCTTGCTCCTCTGACAGCTAAGACGGAAACCAAGGCAAAAAGTTTCCGCTTACTAACAAAATCAATAGAAATCGCTCTTTGCAGTCAGCAAACGGGGGGTCTTTACGGAGCCACAACCAGTGAGACGCACAGGAATCCAATCAAATTACGAACATGTGCGTCGCGTGGTGCTCAGCACCGAAAGGGATCGAAATGGGACACGCAGGAAAGAAACGGCTCGTTTCAGTGCTCGCGCTCGCTCTCGCGGCGGGTGTGCTCGTGCCAGCAGGGTCAGCCGATGCGCAGTGGCGCGGCAATGACAGGTGGGGCCATGACAGGCACCACGAGAGAGACAGCATCGGCACGCTTTTCATCGATGGGAAGCGGTACTGCCTCGAAGGCAGGCGCAGCATTGCATACGAGATCTGCGAAGCGTTCCGATGCGCGGGATACAGAGCATCGGTTCACGGCGGCTGTGTCACCGTGCGCTATCGGGGGTGTTCGCCCCGTGTCTCGCTCAACGGTTGCGAGTACGCCATCAAGGTATCCCGCTCATTTGGCTGCCTCACGATCAGACCCTACAAACCCAATCGGCACAGGTTCGATCGACCCGTGTACCGAGACTGGCACTACGAAAGGCCGAGCAGACGTCACTGGCATCGCTGGCAGCCCAGACGGTACAGCCAAAGATGCTCGGTTGGAGGGATCTCCATCCACTTCTGAAGCATGAGTTCTGACAACCACATCAGCCGGCAACCCGCCCGATCCGAGGCGGGTTGTCGCGTCGAACTTCTTCGAGTGATCCATACTCTCATCAACTATTCAGAGCGTGTAACATCCTGCTCGGTAACTCGGATCACGGATAGACCCTTCTCTACCGAGATCGATCCACGAACTTCGACTTGCGAACCAACGAGCGAGAGTAGTGACTCGGGTAAGGTATTGTTGTTCTCGACGGCAAGCACACCTGCGACGCGTTCACCTGTGGCTGCCTGCCCAACAAAGAGAGGTGGGATCCCGCCTCGCAGGCACAGGATCGCACACGCCCTGTGAGATCTTCCCTTGCCTGGTTTCATCGCACCGAGATAGCACTTGCTGTCGAGAATCTCCCCGATCGCGCTTACTACAGTTGCTTCAGCTGAGTTGGTCTCGATTGCGACTTCTTCCTCAATGAGTTCGTGACCAAAGAGCTCGATCGCGCGCCAGCCGTCTCGCTCCAGGAGTGTGCCTCGAACACGTAACGCTGATCCATCAAGGCCGGTGAAGCGTTCGGCACTCCCGAATTTGCCTGGCTCAACCAGCAGCATCGGACCTTCGGTCGTCTCAAGATACGGGTATGGACTTTCTCGAAGTATCCCAGTGTGCGATGAAGCCTCGGCCATCCAGACCGCTTGGCCCGGCGAGCGAGTCGTGAACGAGAGAAGAAGGCCTAACCCGACTGCAGCACCTATCAGAACGGGCACAACGTACCGCAGGAGCGCCGTGTACCTCTTGGGCACAGGCAGATACCCGACGTAGATCGAATCGCCAGAGTTAGTCATCTCTCGGCTCCGGATTGACAAGCACGCGGCTGCCCTCGACTCGGACTTCATACGTACGAACACGCTCGGTATAAGGCGGAGGGGAGCAGCCCGTCGCAGGGTCGTACTGGTAGCCGTGCCAAGGGCATGTCAGGCAGCCATCGATGACCTGCCCCTCGCCGAGCGGCCCGCCTTGGTGGGCGCACACGTTCGACATCGCCGTAATAGTGCCCCCGTTGTTCACAACCGCGATCGCCTCACGCCCCGCCTGCCTGACGACTCGAGCCCTGCTCGTGGGGATCTCACTCACCTCGCAGACGTCGATCCAGCCTGCTTCAATTTCAGAGTTTGCGCGGTCAGATATTCGCTGTTTCAAACCAGCGGCGATGTGCAGACCTCCTAGCCACACAACACCGAGCGTGAGCAGAGCTGGTGTAACAGCACCCTGTTTGTCCTGCATCGCGCCGAAGGCAACGTGCAGAACAACCAACGCGTACGCCGCGTACACGCACATGTGCATCGCTTTCCAGAAACGGTGCCCGAGGTTTGCAAGCCAAAAATCGTGACTCGTTGCGGCCATCACGAAGAATATGATGAAAGCGATGAACCCAAGCAGCTCATAGGGCACTCCTCCGCCCTGCGAGTTGAGCACAGCTGAAAGAGGGTTCACAGTACCGAAACCGCCGTAGAAGCCAATCACAAGAAACGCGTGCAAGAACGCTGTAGCGAAGAACATCACACCCATATGTCGCCGGTTGTACAGCAGGGGCGTAAAGCGTTCATCAATCCTAGCTAGAGGGCCGATCGACAGAATGATGTGCAGCATCACGATCGCAAGAACTCCAAACCCGCGCAAGAGCAGGATCGGAGGGCTGATCTCGCTTGGCGCCGGGTGTTTGACCATCCCAACAACCACGTAAGCCGCGAGAAAGAGCACCATCCCGAGAAGAGTGATGATGTCGTAGATCTTCTTATGCCTATTCCATTGGATGAGCACGTAGCGGTTGCTCATCGGGCACCATCCGTCTGTTCTATGTCATGTGCAGGCGAGATTGGACGTTGCATTGCTGCAAAGACGACTATCGCCAGCAGCAGCGGACCGATCAGGCACCATGCTGCAAGGTGTACCCGGCGCTGATTCCGTGTCATGATTCAGATCGGAAGAGCACC
>WUAK01000106.1 GCA_009827205.1 Phycisphaeraceae bacterium
CAGCCCGGAACCTAAGAGAAAGTCAGAGTTTGGGAGCAAGGTCGCTATCCGCGGCGATCTGCTTGCCGTCGCAGACTGGAAACATCTGGGTGAAACGGGCCTCGGCGAGGGCCGAGCGTATGTGTTCCAGCGAGGCCAGAACGGATTCGAACACATCTACACCGCGCACGCTGACACCATGATCGATCCTCAATCGAGCTTTGGTTCTCACGTTGAGTTTACTGAGACAGGTCTCGTGATCGGAGCCGCGTTCGACAACAGCCTCGGCCCTGGGGCGCGTGGTCCTGGCAGCGTGTACTGGTTCGACCTCGCTTGTACCAGCGTTTGCGTCGCTGATGTCAACGGCGACGGCTCGCTCACACCCGCGGACTTCACCGCGTGGATAGACGCCTTTCACAATCAAACCTCGGCCTGTGATCAGAACGATGACAGTGTGTGTACCCCGACAGATTTCAGCGCATGGATGGGAAACTATAACACTGGCTGCCCCTGATGCTCTGATCTGGAGCAGGCCTGCGCGGCCCGGCGAGTAAGCTGAGAAAGCCGTACACTCGCGGCCATGCCCCCACTCCTCACGCTGTATATCGCGATGTCTCTGGCCCTCTTGCTCGGCGCCGGGCTCTTGCATCTGATCCCGAAACTCGGTCCGGGGGGCAAAGCGCTCAGCGCCTGGTTCTGCAGGGCCCCTGGTCTGGACATCATGATCGCGTACTTCACGGTCGTCCCGATGATCGTTGGACCCATCCTCGGTGCGCACTACCACAACGCGTGGTGGGATTGGCTCGCCGGTCTCGGCGTGGGTGTTGGTGCGCAGGTGACGATGGTCATGGCCTGGACCGTGCTCCACGAGCTTGCCAACCGCAAACACCTCAAGGGCCCACGCATCGTCAGCAACATCAACAGACGCGTCGGCCGCGTGCGCAATCACACGGCGGTCTGGGCGACGGCGCTCGCTGTCCCGGTCTTTGCGATCGTACGTCTGAGTGAGTACATCGTGTACCCGCCGCTGACCTGGCTGATCAAGCTCCCGAAGTACAAATCGGGTGACTGGGTCAACGTGAGCCGACACAAGTTCGAAGGGCTCGTGGGGCACGACCTCATCTGGTGCCTCTACTGCGACTGGATGACCGGCATCTGGTCGCTGGGCACAGAGATGCTGCGCAATGTCGAGAGCTTCTGGTGCCCGATCCGTTTCGATTCAACGAAGAAGTGCGAGAACTGCAAGATCGATTTCCCTGACCTCGACAACGGCTGGGCACCATCCGACGGCTCGATGGCCGACGTGGATAAGGCGCTCTCGGCGCACTACCCGGGACCGAACGGCGACAACTCTTGGTTCGGACACCCAGCCAGACTCACGGTTGAGGGCAAAGAGACAGACTGATCAGGCACCGTCAAAGATCGACGAGAGCGAGGCGAGATCCACATTGCCCCCGCTGATAACCACCCCGACCCGGAGCCCCTCGGCGTCTCGGGCGTGCTTGAGCAACCCGGACAGCGCCAGCGCTCCAGTAGGCTCGATCACAAGCTTCATCCGCTCCCAGACGAGCCGCATCGTTTCGATGATTTCCGAATCGCTGACATCCATCATCTCGTCGACGTTCTGCATGACCAACGGGAAGGTGTAGCGGCCGAGGCTCGGCGTGCGTGCGCCGTCAGCGATCGTTTCGGGGTTGCTGACCGTGTGCAGCAGACCCTCGCTGAAACTCCTGCACGCGTCGTTGGCGAGTTCGGGCTCGACACCGATCACTCTGCACGCGGGACATTCCGCTTTGGCAATCACCGCGCACCCCGAGAGGAGCCCCCCACCGCCGACGCACACATACAGACGGTCGAGCTCGCCTACATCCTCAAAGAGCTCGAGCGCGACTGTTCCCTGACCGGCGATGACATCCGGGTGGTCATAGGGCGGGATGATCGTCAGTCCTTGCTCGTTTGCGATCTTCGCGCCGAGCTCTTCTCGCGTGATATCGTGCTTGTCGTACTGCACGAGCTCGCTTGTCTTGCCAAGATAGCCCCGAGTCGCGCTGAGCTTGACTCTCGGAGCATCGCTTGGCATGACGATCACCGCGCGGATTCCAAGCAGCGAAGACGCGAGCGCCACCGCCTGGGCGTGGTTCCCGGAGGAGTACGTCAGCACGCCCCGCGACCGCTGCTGACCGCTCAGTTTCGAGAGCGCGTTATACGCCCCGCGGAATTTGAACGCGCCTATGCGCTGGAAGTTCTCGCATTTAAAGAACACCTCGGCGCCGGTCTGTTGATTAATTGTGCGCGAGGTGTGTACTGGCGTCCGATTCGCAATTCCATCGAGACTCGCCGCGGCTGCTCTGATGTCATCAGCAGAGATAGAGTCAGCGAGCAACATGTCGGGCTTCGAACCGGGTATCACGCAAAGAGGTTATGTAAAAAGAAAGCTGCCGACCCTTTCGAGTCGGCAGCCGTAGGAAATTCTTCCTTCGTATTGAGTGGGCTGCACCAACGGCATCCCGTCGGCTAGCCGTTACCGGCGCAGCCCCTTCGTACAGTCACAATTGATCACAGGACCACCTCCTCTCTCGATGACTCGTCCCAGCAGTCGCGACTCTGTACGGGCCGCCGCCGGGTTCCTTACCCCAGAACCGTCGCTCTGGGCTCATCGCCCGGCACCCCCTTTGAGGTTGGGTGTGGGTGCCGGTCGTGGCGAACCGACGCGTTGCCAGGGGCCCGGGTTCTCCGGGTTAGCAAAGAGCCTGTCGCCCGCCATACACAATGTATCGCAAAACGGGCAGCCGTGGTTGCACAAAGTGCACCCACTTTTACTCACAACGGACGAGCTAGTCCTCGAACTCGTCGAACGACCCCTTGCCTGCCTCCTCGTCGAGGTACGCCTGGAAGTCGCCCATCTTGTACGAGACGAAGCAGAACGCGTGGTGCAGAGCGAGCCACTCGATATCTGTGGGGTCCTCGTCGATGTCCTTGCGGAGTCGGTTGAGCTCGGCGAGCATGGTTTCGGCGCGCATTATTGGGTCCTTCCTGAGCGTGCGGTGGCTCTCCAAACGATCTGAAGGGCCGCGCCGATCGTAGTCATTGAGGATCCTTTGCAAGCAAAGCCCTCGCATCTCGGGGCCTATGATGTCAGCCTCTCTCGCGAGGGTTGTGCTCTGGGGCGGTAGCTCAGCTGGTAGAGCGACGCGTTCGCAATGCGTAGGTCGGCGGTTCGAATCCGCTCCGTTCCACTTTCTCCGATGACCCGCCAAATCAGGTGGGTCTTTTTCATCATTGGCCACCACCGATATCCGTATCGATCTGAACCACACGAGGAAACCCGTCGATACCCCATGAATCGGGAACGTGACGGGGGACCGCATCGGATGCCGGATAGTTTGCAGACATTCGCCACCGCGATCGCTATGGGTGCATTCACCCTTGCGTTCATGGCAGCCTGGTTCGAAGCACCCAAGCGAACAGCCAGCACACTGCTGGGCCTGCTCGCACTCGCGGTGCTGAGCTACTCGGCATTGGGGACGAGCACCGTCCAGGCCTACTTCACAGGCAACTTCTTTCCGAATACCCCGATGACCGATTCGATCTCGAGCGCGAAGCTTGCGGGTCTCGCGATCGCCGGTGTTGGAGTGCTTCTCTACTCGCGGCGTCCTGTTCAGATCACTCTCGCGGACACTCCGATCAAGCGAGTACTCGAATCACGCTCTCTTGACCTCCGCAATGCCCGGCATCTCGCAGAGAGCATGCTCCGCAGCGCGCTGGGTGCCAAGATTGTCCTGAGTACCGAGCAGACTTCGACGGGCAAAGTGTTTGTCGTCAAGATGGTCAACGGCTCCATCGAACAACTCTTTGGCGCGCCAGCCTCAAAGCTCGAAAACCAGCGCCTTGAGAAGGTCTGCCCGCAACACATGTATTCGTGGCTCAACAAGCTAGCGACCGAGGCGATGGAAACGGGCCTGCCTTGTCAGGACGAGCGGAGATTTGACGGCAGGCACACGCAGTGGTTCGAGATGCGGGCCGTCGCATTCCCAACGGGAGTCACGGTCAACATCAGCGATGTGACCGACCGCCGGCGTATCGAGGATGCTCTCAGGCGCGAAGCCATGACCGATCCGCTCACCGGGCTAGCCAACCGCGCACACCTCAAGCAAGCACTTGGCGAAGCAGTACACAGAACCGCAATGGGAAAGGGCAAGGGTCTCTCGCTCTTCTACATCGACTTCGACAGGTTTAAGGTGATCAACGACAGCCTCGGTCATGATACAGGCGACGAACTCCTGTGCAGCATCGCAACCAGGTTGGTAGAGGCCGTAGATGAGCGGAAGCAGAGCGATTACAAGATCCTCCCGGCGAGGCTTGGTGGCGATGAGTTCGTCGTACTCGCAGAGGGCATGAGCAACGACGCTGAGGCGGCCGACTTTGCAAGCGATCTCATACACCGCTTTGCCCAACCCCATCTGATCGATGGCAACAGCATCGTCACAACCGCGAGCATCGGGCTTGTGACAGACCACGGCAGCTACCACAGGGCAGAGGCAATCCTCCGAGACGTCGATATGGCGATGTACGCCGCCAAAGAAGCTGGCAAGGGCCGTTTTGTTGTGTTCGAGCAGAGCCTCCGCGACAGAGCGCTGTCCGCAGCTACATTTGAGAACGACCTGCGCACCGCTGTCGAAGAACAGAACTTCGATGTGGCTTTCCAGCCGATCATCGATCTCACCACGGGCGATGTGCACTCGTTCGAAGCTCTCATTCGATGGAAGCACCCCGTCAGGGGCTCGGTCGCTCCAGAAGAGTTCATCCCTCTCGCGGAGGAGCTCGACCTGATCGTACCGATCGGAGAGCAGGTACTCCGAATGGCTTGCCATGCTGCAAACGCGATCCGCGAAGCAACAAAGGGCGAGAAACCGATACCCATAGCGGTCAATCACTCGAAGCTCGAACTCCTCTCGACGCGGTTTGTCGAACAACTCGCAGATATAATTCAGGAGACCGGCACCAACCCGAGCCTCCTCAAGATAGAGGTCACCGAGAGTGTCTGCGTCAAGCACCAATCCACGATCGTGCCCGTTCTCAACGGCATTCGTGCGCTCGGTGTACAGACAGTTGTTGATGACTTCGGTACGGGCGATTCGTCTTTCTCGTGCATCGAGCAGTTCCCGGTCGATCAGCTCAAGATCGATCGCAGATTCCTTCAGAGCGATCGCGACCTGCAGACCCGTCGGGCGATCCTGACCTCGATGATCGAGATGGCGCAGAGCCTCGGAGTTCCCGCAGTGTGCGAGGGCATCGAGACGAAGGACGAGTTGGATCTCATGCTCACGCTCGGCTGTGACCTCGGACAGGGCTGGGTATTCGCAGAAGCCATGCCGATCGACGCCGCGATCGAACTAGCGACCTCGGGCCTGGATCGTTGGATCGAGAACATGCCTCTGCTCGAAGCGATCGAAGCAAACGCAAAGCGTGTAGCCAGTGATCGCCGAAAGAGTGACCGCCGCGCGGCATGACTCCCGGCTAAGCCCCCGCCTCGCGTAGATCCTCGTCAACACCGACCAGATTTGCCATCCCATTCTTATCGAGCAGGCTCACGACGACCGCCACCGTGAAGCCAACCAGGAACGAGGGCAGTAGAACATCGAGGTCAGCGAGATACCCCTGCAGCTCATCGTTGAGCAGGGGCGGCACCGCGAACTTGAACGTCGGCACACTCAGGAACCCGGCGACCATCGCGCACTTGGCTCCCAAAGAAGTCAGCTTCGACCAGAACAGACTCAGGATCATCGTCGGGCAGAACGTCGCAGCGATGCCCGACCATCCGAAAATGATGATCCAGAATACGCCGTTCTCTTTATCGTAATTGATGATCCCCATACCGATCGCAAACGCGATGAGAGAGAGTGCGATCGTGACCTTGCGCGAGAGCGAGACGAGCCTTGCGTCATCCATCTCGGGATGTCTTACCTTTTGCCAGTAATCTCGTACTCCAGCGCTGGATGCCACTACAAGAAGCGAATCGATCGTTGACATGATCGCGCTGAGCACCATCGCGATGAAGACACCCGCGAAGAATGCTGGTAGCAACTCAAGCGCCATCGTGGGCAGGATGTTGTCCTGATTGTCACCGATCTCGGGCATCGTGAAGATCGCCCGGCCGAACAGGCCTACGAGCACAGCGCCCGAATCTGCAAGCAGGGTCCACGTGAGCGCCGTGAGCGTTCCGGGAAGGAT
Organism: Phycisphaeraceae bacterium; assembly: GCA_009827205.1. GTDB lineage: Bacteria > Planctomycetota > Phycisphaerae > Phycisphaerales > UBA1924. Next base: position 6,211 of record WUAK01000106.1, read on the forward strand.
CTGCTTCTCGTTCTTCATCGAGATAAACCGGACGAACACCTGAGGCGACCCGAGGAACCCGATTCCGATCGCGACAAAGCCGATGACCGAGATTACAGTCCCAAGATCCCATGCTCCGGTTGAGGGGCCCGCGTCACCGGGGCCGTGTAGCGACATCAGGTGAGGATCGACCGCCTCGACCGCGGTCGTGACATCGGTGTACCCGCCGACATGCAGGAGAGCGACGATCGGCAGCACGACGAGTCCGATGACCATGAGCGAGCCCTGGAACACGTCCGACCAGACCACCGCGGTGAAGCCGCCGTTGGTGATGTAGATCATCACAACAGCGAACCCGACCGCTGCGCCCACATAGTGGTTCCAATCGAGAAACGCGTGAAAGGCAGTGCCCGTCGCGAACACCTGCGCACCCGCGTAGATGGGCACAAACACGATGAGTGCGCCGGCTGCGATCAGCCTAAGCCAGTGCCCCGAATCGCGGAAGCGTGACTCGAGGTAATCAGGCACTGTGATCGAGTCGTACTTATCCGAGAGACGTTTGAACCGGCGCGACATGAGAATCCATGCGCCGCCCACTCCGATCAGTTCACCGAGCACAACCCAGAACGCCTTGGCACCAACGGCGTAGCCCATGCCAGTCAATCCAAGAAGAAGCCAGGCGCTCTCACCCGTTGCGCGCGCCGAGAAGGCGACATTGAAAAAGCCCAGCCGCTTTCCGGATGCGAAGTAGTCCCGGATGTTGTTCATTCGCCTTGAGGCGAGGAAACCGATGAGCAGGAGTACCGAGGCGTAGAGCGCGACCGCGAGAATCTTGAAGCCCGTATCACCCATAGCTTTGAAGCCCCCTCTAGCCGGAGTCGGCGTGAAGGGGTCGAGTGTAACGGAACATGTCTCTACTTGGTTTCAGCGAGCCTCTGCTACGCCGGGATCTGGGCGGGCAGGATGTCAGTCCCGTCGTTCAGCAGGTCTTTGATGCTGGTTTCGGTGAAGATCTGCTCTATGTGCGACTGCGCGGATCTGATCAGCTTGCCGACCGCGTCAGGCATGGACATGCCGTCGTCAGTCTTGCACGGATCGAAGCTGTAGTCAGGCTGCTGGGGCTCGATCGCCTTAAGCACCTGGCACACCGAAATCTCAGCAGGATCGTGAGACAGCACATACCCACCCCCGACACCCCGCTGGGCGTCGAGAATGCCCGCCTTGCCGAGCCTGCGGAGGATTTTGTGGAGGTACCCCTTGGGCACGCCGGTGTTCTTGGAGATCGCCTCTGCGACCACTGGGCCGCCCCCCACCGTGGCGAGGTACAGCACAGCCCTGAGCGCGTACTGAGAAGTCAGTGAGACCATGTACCTCCAAGTCTATATATAAATCTATACAGAAGTCAACTTTTGTATCGGCCGATTCCGAGCGAGACCCGAACTCCTGGACACAAAAAGCCCACTTTCGCCGGATTTGCGGCCAATACTCCTGTATGTCAGCCCCCTCTGAGACGTCCTGCAACCCCCTCCATCAGGTCCACGAACTCGCCGAGATCCTCCTGGATGGTGAGTTGGAGCAGCCCGTCAAGCCCATGCTGGATCCGAAGGCAGCCAGGCATGACCTCGAACTCGATCTCCCCGAATCGGGCCTGCCGCTCGAGCGCGCGATCGACAAGCTCCGAAGCGTGGTGCTGGCGACTCCTGTCACGACCGGCACCGGCTTCTACAACCAGCTGTTCGGCGGACGGGAATCGATCGCGGTTCTGGCAGACATGCTCGCTGCGATCTGCAACACCTCGATGTACACGTACAAGGCCGCGGGTGTGCAGGTCATTCTCGAACAGATCTTGCTCGAGAAAATGATGAAGCTCGCTGGCTGTGAGGGCGGCGATGGACTCTTCACACCCGGCGGATCGATGTCGAACATGGCAGCGATGATCATCGCTCGCAATGAAGCCGTCGAGAACTCGCGTGAGGCGGGCTTTCCGGCGGGCGACTTCGTCGTCTACACCTCCGCGGAGTCGCACTACTCCGTGCGCAAGAACGCGGGCCTTCTCGGCATCGGGCGCTCCAACGTCGTGACCATCCCGGTCGATGAGATCGGACGCATGATCCCCGAGAAGCTGGACGAGCAGATCGTCAGCGACCTGGCCTCAGGCAAGAAACCGCTGATGGTCATCACGACCTCGGGTACAACCGTGATGGGCGCGTTCGACCCAATCAAGCCGATCGTTGATGTCGCGAAGAAGCACAACACGTGGGTGCACGTCGATGGTGCGTTCGGTGGGAGCGCACTGCTCTCAGACGCATTCGCGCCTCTGATGGAAGGGCTCGAACTGGCGGACTCGTTCACCTGGGATGCGCACAAGATGATGGGTGTGCCACTGATCTGCTCGGTCATGCTCACACGCCACGCCGGGATGACGAACAAACACTTCGACGAGACAGCGACGTACCTCTTCCAGCAGGACGAGGACATGCTCAACCCCGGCACGAGGT
>WUAK01000107.1 GCA_009827205.1 Phycisphaeraceae bacterium
AGCGATCAGTCGCCCATTGGCACAAACTCGACCTGTCTCGCCTCTTCTTCACGCACCGTTGAGGGCGCACCGAAGATGAGTCTGTCGATTGAGAAGCACCCCGGTCCGAGCAGCAGCAGCGCGAAACCCGAGCAAGCCAGCGCAAACTGCCAGAGTAGTTGCGTGTAGGCGTAACCGCCGGGGCCGATCTCGAAGACACCGTTCGGGAGGAACCCGAGGTACGCGCCGCCGGCTTGAAGCGCGGGCCCGATCTGCGTGAGCCACATCGCGGTGAGCATCGTCCCGATGATGGGCAGGGTTGCCATGCGGGTAAAGAAGCCCGTGAGCAGCGCAGCGCCGCAGACGAGTTCCAGGATCGCAGCGATCCATGCGAGCACGACCGGGAGCGAGCCCTTGGCCAGAGCCTGGGGCCAGAGCGCCATCTTGGCCTGGCCCTCGTCGTCCACACCGGGGTTCGCCGCGTGGTGAATCATGAGCGCAAGGCCGAGGACTCGTTTGACCTCAACGCCGTCAGCAGTCTGCATGTAGGAGACGGGCAAGATGCCCGGGTCTTCAACTGGCTCCGGAGTGTCGTCGCCGGCTGCATCTTCTTCCTCGGTGGACCCGTCGTCCTCGACAACGGGGTCGTCTTCCGTCGCCGGGGGCTGATCGTCGGCTGGGTCTTCAGAGGGCACAGCATCGTCGGCGGGCGGATCTTCGGTCTGCTCGCTGTCGTCTGTGTCCGACGGGAGATCAGTTTCAGGATCGTCAAGGCCCGGATCGGTCTCAATAGGATCAGATTGTTCCGAATCGTCCTGGCTCGGATCGATCTGAGCGTCCTCGTCCTGGGGGTCCTCGTCCTGGGGAGGAGTGAGCGACTCTGGTGTCGCGTCGATCTGGCCCCAATCGGCGAGGATCGCCTGGTCTCTTGGGTCGGTGATGGCCGTCGTATGGGCGATTTTGCCGATGCCGGCCCAGATAAAGGTGAGCCCGAGCGCGACGCGCAGGCCCAGAGGGGCGACATTGAGAGCCAGGGAACTTCTGATCGACATGGGTCCGATCCTTCCTCGCGAGAGGGTTGCCGCCGCCGGATGGCATACTACAACCTAGAGCTTCTGTACCATCATACGGAACGCGGCGATCCGACTTTCCCTACCATCGGACGAGAAGCCCGGCGGGGACCACCCCGAGGGCAGATGCGCGGGCGTGGCGGAATTGGCAGACGCGCGGGATTTAGGTTCCCGTGGCCGCAAGGCTGTGCAGGTTCAAGTCCTGTCGCCCGCATTGACCGATATTCCCTAGTACAACCCCGGTACCGGGGGTACTTCCGTACGTGATCGGACAGGATGGAGGCGTAAGCTTCCCCTCGTGGCAGTCGAGACAGGACAACCAGATCGAGACCCGCGCAGGCCAGAGCAGCCGGGCGAGAGCCCCCAGACCGAGTCGCGGTCGGAAGCTGCCGAGCGCGCCGAGGGCTCACAGATCGAGCACAAGCCTCGCGTGGTCGATCCGATCGGGACGCTCGTCGGTCGCCGATACGAGATCACCGAGTTCGTCGGCGCAGGCCGGCGCGGCAAGGTGTATCTCGCGCGTGACAGGCTGACCGAGGCGACGGTCGCGCTCAAGAGGTTCCGGACGGATACCCCGACGCTCAAGCAGGCCGCCGAACGCGCGATGGCCGCGGCTGAGATTGTGGCTGGGCTTCGGCACGATCACATCGTGCGCGTGTTCGATCTCGGAGAAGACCCAGCAGGGCCTTACGTGATCTCGGAGTACATCGACGGGCTCGACGCCGCGAGGCTGGTTGCCTCCCAGGGCGCGATGAGTCTGAGGCAGGCGGCGAAAATCGTTGAGACGATTGGGCAGGCCGTGTCCTTTGCGCACGATCGTGGTCTGTACCACGGCTCGATCCGCGGCTCGAACATCCTCTTCACCGAGGGCATGCGTCCGATGCTGTGCGACTTCAGTGTTGGGGAGGTCGAATCGAGCGAGGTCGCTCGTGCCCGGCGCCAGGATGTCAAAAGCCTCGTCCGCACGCTCTGCCAGCTGCTGACCGGTGTATCAACTGGCTCAGTCGAGGTGCGCAAGCTGCCCGAGGCGATTCAGCCCGCGGTCCGCGCGTCGCTCGGCGCGGGATTGACGACCGGCCAGCCGACAATCGACTCGTTCCTGCGCGAACTCCGCGCAACTGAGCTCGACCTGTCTACGCCGAAGGAAGACGAGTTTGATGCCCTCGGACGAGGCCGGAAGGCGGAACTCTCGGGCTCGTTCGACGCGATGCGAGAAGCTGGCGAGTCTGCACTTGAGAAGAACGGCGAATCCGCCGAGGCAATGGTGCTCCTGCGCCGCGCCGACCAGCTCAAAGCCGAGCGGAACGAGCTCACGGAGACGTTCAGGGCTTGCGAGCAGCGGTACGACTACGCGGGCGCGCTCGATGCGCTCACCAAGCTGCTGCGCCGGTTCCCTGCGGATCACCAATCACAGAAACTCGGACCCAAGCGTGAGACGCTCGCGGAGCTGACAAGGCTGACGGGCATCGCTGACCAACTCGTGTCCGCTGGGCATGTATCCGCATCGGTTGATTCGTGGAAGCGCATCGCGCAGCTGAGTCCGGGCGACGAGCGCGCCAAAGAGATGGTGCGGGTCGCCTCGCGTGCGAGGATCCGCAAGCAGCTAATCACGGCGACCGGAGCCGCGGTTGTCGTGCTCGCAGTCGGAGGCGCCGGCGGGTACTTCGCGTGGCAAAGAGGCTTCTTCGGTGCATCTCCTGGTGTGCCGGGCCTTTCCGACGAACGTGTGGAGAGCGCGTCTTCTCTCTCAGATGATGCGACCGGTGAAGATGGCGAATCACGAGCCATGCCTGCGCAGCGCAACCCGCTCATAGCCGACGGCAGCGCATCTGACGACGACATTCTTTCGATCCCGGAGGAAGGAGCGGTCGCGGTCAGCGGTGACGATCGCTCGTCTGAAATCAGCTCTCCCGTGTACGACGTCGCGAAGGAGCGCGAACGCGAGCTCTCACGAGCGGCGGCGATGTCCAAGCGCGATGCCCTGAACGCGAGAAGGCATGCCGAGCAGGTCGGTGCGCCGGGACTGGCCCCTGCTGCTTTCGAGGAAGCCGTTGGCGCTCTTGCAAGCGCGGAAGCGCTGCTTATCGAGAAGTCCTACGCGAACGCGGCAGACGGATTTGATCGCGCAAGGCTCGGGTTTGTTTCTGCCGCTGCAAGAGCGGGCGGGGCACTCTCCGAAGTCCGCGGGATGATCGAGGCCAGGCGGTTCCGTGACGCGGGCGAAGCGATCGGGCGGATCGAGTCAATCGCGAAACCGTCGATGGTCGAGATGCTCAGGCGAGAACTCAGCAGCGCTCGCGGGTCGCTCATCACGATCTCTGAGAATGCCGAGATGCCGCTGCGGTATGTCGAGCCGGGCGTGTTCGTCATGGGCTCACCCGACGACGAGGACGGCCGGCGTTTCGGCGAGGACCAGAGACAGGTGCGCATCGAGCAGGGCTTCTGGATCGCGCAGACCGAACTGACGCGTGGGCAACTCGCGGCGATCCGGGGCGGGCCCGTTCCCAACAACCCGAACCTGCCCGCAGTGCGGATCACTCTCGACGAGGCGCGCACGATCGCAGAACTCATGAGCGATCGTTTCGGTGGGACGTTCAGTGTGCCAACGGAAGAGCAGTGGGAGTACGCGTGCCGGGCCGACCGGGAAGAGGTGTTCGACCGGGGCTGGTCGGTGCTGGATTCGGGCGGCCTTCCCAAGACGCCCGGCCAGCTTGCCGAGAACCCATGGGGGATTGTCGACATGATCGGCAATGTCGCCGAGCTCGTGATCGCGGAGAAGGCTGGCCACGGCGATGATGTCGTGATGACACGCGGCGGGTCGTACCTCTCGACGCCCTCGGCGCTTCGTGCCGCTGCGAGGCACGAGCTTGTGCAGCGCGAGCGGCCCGATGAACGCGTAGGGCTCAGGCTCGTGTGGACCGGGGTGGAGAGCGAATGAGCCGGCGATCGAGAAACTCTCGCGCGATGCGTGTGCTAGTGGTATCGCTCGCGGCGGTTGTGATCACCGGTTGCGGCTCGTCGCCGAAGCCTGCTCGCAATCCGGTGCCCAGCCTGATCAGCACAGTGTGGTCTGGCGAGGCAGGCGGGCTTTGTGTCCAGCTCGATCGGGGCAATTCGGCGCTGGCGGGGGATGGATTGATGGGCGGTGCGCAGCTCAGGCTCACTGGCCCGAGTCTGCCAAGGGCGGTCTATGCAACACCGAGCGATCAGGGCGCGCTGTGCTTCCAGATCGCCGAGTCACCAGCTGAGTTTCGCAGAATCAGGCCCGGACCGGTCAGGGTTGATGCGCTCATGGAGGGCGAGATCCACGAGCTCGACTCGGTGCTTCTGGATCAGGCTTCGATCGATCGGATGTTCGAGGCGGCGCTGCTTGCAAGCCGGAACGAGACAGGGATCGCCGGTCCCGGAGGTGAGGTTGAGATCGAGTACCGCGTCGAGCCCCAGCCGATTCGCGCGGGTGGGTTCGCCTCGGTTTTCGCCACGGCACGATCGACCGGAACGAGACCCGTCTACCGCGTGCGAACCACCCTCGAGCCCGAGGCCGACAGCGGGCTCGGCTCGCTTGTCTTTGACTTCGGAAGGCTTGAGCCCGGCGAGACGCTCGAACTCGAGAACAGGCTCGCGGTGCCGAGACGGACGCGTGTCAGTGCAGCGGAGTTTGGAGTCATCCCGACCGAGGCGCACGGCGCGGAGTTCGACACGCCCGATTCTGTCGCGGTCGCGATCGATCCGCTGCCGCTGCCCGCGCTCGAGACAACGCTCGAGATCGTGCCAGACCGTCACGGCCGGCAAATCGACGACACCTACCCGAACGCGTTTCGACCCGGTGATGACGTGCACCTTGTGTGCAACGTGCGCAACTTCGGTGACTCGCCCCTGGTCGGCGGGATCGCGCGGCTCCGCACGCCTAAGCCCGAGACCGCGAGTGTGCGGATCGGCCGGGCGATCGTTGGTGACCTGCCACCCTCTGCGAGCGGGCGCGTGCATATCTGGCTTGTCGTGACGGCTCCGCTCGGATCGGACCCGGTGCCGATCGTTGTCGAGATCACCGATTCCGACTTGGGTGTTGTCGCCGAGGCGACCGCGCTATTGCGTCTTGAGCCTTCGCCCGAAGAGGGCACGGACAGCGTCCGGGCGGACTGATTTTCTTATTGACGTGGATGAGAAAGGGGATGGGGGCCGGGGCGGCTGTCGAGCGTTGTTGCGCGGGCACGATGGCAATCCGTCGCGAGCTCCGCCCACCCCTCAAGCTTGCCCGTGCCGCTTATGAAGGCGGCATGGCTTGGCTCTCTTGTCCCTCCCTATCCCTTCTCAGCCACCAGCGTAGTGACTGGAGCCCGGGGATCAAGAGGGAAACCCGGGCTCCGGCGCTCATTGTTCGTGAAGGCGGGTTTGGGGGCTCTGCGGCGGGTTTTCTTGGGCCATCTCGGGTCAGCAGCCGGCGTTGAAGTTGGTGATCCAGGCGGTGAAATCGGTGGGTGTGCAGGACCCATCGCCGTTCTGATCGCACTCTGGGAGGTTGTTGTTGAAGGCGTTGACCCAGGCAGTGAAGTCCGTGGGTGTGACCCCGCAATCTCCATTCACATCTGCCAAGCATGGCTCTGGGTCTGTGAACGAAAGGGTGGCGTAATGGTCAAGAACCTCTTGCTCGCTCAGAACTCGGTCATACAAGACCAGCTCGTCAAGGGTGCACGTGACATATCTCGAGAAATCTCCCGCTCGTTGTATTCTGAATGTAGACGGCTGCACGGTCGGGACGAAACTCGAACTGCTGCAGCAGAGCTGGTTGTCAGGGAAGAACTTTGTTTCTACACCGTTCACCCAGAGTTTCGTTCCTGTGATGCAGTCATTGGAGCCCCCGCCCGAATCCCGTGTCCAGACAATATGAAGCCAGCCATCGACCGGATAAGGACAGTTCGCACGCAAGCCTCCGTTGTAGAAGCCTACATACGCGATGTCTGCGTTCGACCGTTGAATGCTGAAGTAGACACTGTTCATCGTGCCGTTGGCGCCCCAATAGAGAAACGGTGCGTAGTTTGTGCCGCCATCGAGTAAATCGATGTTAATCACAGTCTCACATGTGAAATCCGGATTGCCTGTGAGATTCGCAGGAGCCGTACCGGTAGTCTCTGCCCACTGCTGAAGGGATCTATCGAAGAACGCACCGGTATCACCAGCAGAAGTTGATGTTCCGAGTGTCACACCATTCATCAGCATGACATCAAATGCAGACCCGAGTGATCCGCTGTTCGCGGCTGAGGTCCCGCCCGCCGACTCATCGAAGCGATACCACAGCGCCGGCGCATCTCCTGCAACCTCAGCATGAAAGGCGGGCGGGGCAGCCAGCGCTCCGAAGGCGGTTAGCGAAGTGAATAAAGCAACAGCAGTCGTTTTGACAATCATGATTCTCTCCTTCTACCTGTACGGGATATCCGTAAAGAACAGAACCGAACTCCCATCTACGACTATGTGCGAAAATGAAACCTCCACAAGGCCGAGATTATCGAACTCTGCGGAACAAATGTGAGATTTTGACAACGCGGATCATCCGACCTTGCTGGTTCAGGCCCGGTTTGATGAGCACCGAGAACCGTTATTGCGCTCATCGGTGAGTGATTCTGATCTTCGTTCTGCCTAATATCGCCGAGCCGTGGTGGGAACCCGGTCGAACCGTACATTTTCCAGATTTTGGGCTGATCCCGGAGGGAAGAACCAGATGTCAGGACTCATCAAGCCGCACGGCGGCACGCTCGTCAACCGCGTCGCAGAGGGCAGCCGTCAGCACGAGCTCGTCCACGAGGCCGCCAGCCTCCCGCGGATTGACCTCTCAGCCAAGCAGTCCTGCGATGTCGAGATGATCGGCATCGGCGCGTTCAGCCCGCTGACCGGGTTCATGGGCGAGAAGGACTTCAACTCTGTCATCGAGAACATGAAGCTCGCCGACGGCAACATCTGGCCCATCCCGATCACGCTCTCGGTCGATTCCGCGAGCATCCCCGAGAAGGGCTCGCGCGTGGCGCTCTACGCACCGAACGGTGCGCTGCAGGCGATCATGACGGTCGAAGAGATCTACGACCACGACCGCGCGAAGGAAGCCACGATCTTCTTCAACAACGCCGGCGACGACGACGGTCAGCACCCGGGCGCCGAGGCGGTCAAGGCCGAGGGCGACACGTGCCTGGCCGGCCCGATCGAAGTCGTGACGGTCTGCGTCGACCCCGACGGCCCCGAGGCTTTCCTCGATTACCGCCTGACACCGGCCGAGACCCGCGCCGAGTTCGAGAAGCGAGGCTGGAGCACCGTCAGCGCGTTCCAGACACGCAACCCGATCCACCGCGCTCACGAGTACCTCTGCAAGTGTGCACAGGAAATCACCGACGGCCTGCTCATCCACCCGCTCGTGGGCGAGACCAAGCCCGGCGACATCCCCGCCGACGTCCGGATGCAGTGCTACCAGCAGCTCATCAAGGATTACTTCGTTGACGAGCGCACCTGCCTGACGGTCATGCCCGCCGCGATGCGCTACGCGGGCCCCCGCGAGGCGATCCTGCACGCACTGGTTCGCAAGAACTACGGCGTGACGCACTTCATCGTCGGCCGCGACCACGCGGGTGTCGGCAGCTACTACGGCACGTACGACGCGCAGGACATCTTTAACGACCTCGACAAGGACAACCTGGGCATCGAGCCGCTTAAGTTTGAGCACGCCGCGTTCAGCAAGAAGGCCCAGGGCATGGTCTCGGGCAAGACGTTCCCCAAGCTCGAGGGCGACCAGATCTTCCTCTCGGGCACGAAGGTCCGCGAGATGCTGGGCCAGGGCGAGCGCCCGCCCGGCGAGTTCACCCGCCCGGAGGTCGCCGACATCCTGATCGAGTGGGCGACGAAGGCCTAACTTTCTAACGAATCGCACCTGAAGAGCCCTTCGCGTGTGCGAGGGGCTCTTTTCTATTGGCAAGAGAAGACGTCATGAGTAACCGTCAACCATGGACAAGGCGTCACTTTGCTCGCGTGAGAGTACTCGCGGTATTCGCAGTGGCAAGCGCGATCATCCCGATCGTCACGCTCGTCGCGATCAAACCGCTCGATGCGCCTTTGCAACTGCGAAAACGAATCGGGTACGTTTCACTCGTTGGGATGGTTTGCTTTGGTGGCGTAGCTGGTGTTTTGGCACTTACCTGGTTTAGTCCTGTTCGCCGACTAATCAATGCGGCGAATGGACGAGTGTGCGGGAATTGTCTTTTCAGGCTCGAAGGGCTTGCTGCGAGTGGAATCTGCCCCGAGTGCGGATCTTGGTACGACATTGAGCAAACAGTAGATGATTGGTTTCACGATCTTGAAATACCAGGGGATAGAAGTACTCGCGAATCATAATCCGTGAGCAAATGACACACACCTGAGCAGTGACCTGTAATCTACTGAGATGTACGGACAGCACGCCTGGACACAGAGGAATTACCGCCGCACGATCTGGATCACAGTCATGTGCGTAGCGGTGCCGCTGCTCATCACCATTGCGGTGCTCACCGCGGCGTTTCTGACTAAGCGATGGTCGCTCGCGCAGTGGCTGGGGCTGACCGGGCTGTTCGGGCTCATGGGCCTGCTCCAGTTGGTCTGGGTGATCGGAAG